>CAZKXK010000206.1:0-4419 GCA_964556585.1 uncultured Anaerolineaceae bacterium | reverse complement strand
CCGTGAGCGTCGCGAGCGCAGCCTGGTTCTGCAGGGTCTGCTGCTCGGCCGTCAGCTCCTCGATCTGCCCGCGGACGTCGGTCAGCTGTGCCTGCACCGCCAGGACGTCGGGGATCTTCGTCGCCCGGTCCATGATCCCCTGGAGGGCCGTCTCGGTCACCCGCAGGTTGGCGAGGCGGGCACCGAGGTCCACGACCTGCGCGGTGACCTCCTGGCTCGACGTCTGCTCACCGAGGACCTTCGTGCCGACCGCCCGCAGCGCGACCAGCGCGTCGGTCCAGCGCGCCGCCGGCACCCGGAAGACCACGCTCGCGCTGGCCTGGTCGCCGTCGCCGCTCCGCTGCGACTCGGCAACGTACCCGCCGACCGCGGCAACCGCGCGTTCGGCGGCGCTGATCGCGGCATCGAGGTCCGCGACCCGGAGGTCGAGCTGGCCGGTCCGCACGATCAGCGGGCCGCCGACGTCGGGCACCGCCCCGCCCCCCGTCGCAATCGAGCCGCTCGCGTCCGCCGCGTTCTGAAGCGAGCCGAAGGCAGAGTCGCGGCTGGCCGTCGACGGGGCTGCCATCGCGGCCGGGGCGGCCGTCGCGGCCGGGACCGCTCCAAGCTCGGGAACGCCCGCGGCGCCGGCGTGGGTGCTCGCCGCGCTGCTGCAGCCGGCCAGCAGGATCACGCCCGTGACAAGGAGGCTGCCGAACGCGAACCGAAACCCGGTGCGCGACCCCCCGCCGACGCGGATGCCCTGGCTCTTCATGGCGTCACCCTGCTTGCATCGCCGGCGGCGCGTCGCGCGTCGCCTGCCGGGGGGACGCCGCGGAAGGGATCGCGGTTCCGGGCTGTCAGCCCAGCCGCACGTTGTCGATGAGGCGGGTGGTGCCGAACCGCGCCGCGAGGGAGAGCATCGCCGGACCTTCGATCCGCTCCAGCTCGACGAGCGTCACGTCGTCCGCGCAGGAGACGTACTCGACAACGGCGCGCCGCTCCGCGGCCAGCACGGCGGCGACGCGGTCGCGGATGGCGGTGGCGTCGCGCGCTCCGGCCTCCCACGCGGCCAGGCCGGCGAGCAGGGCGCGATGCAGGACCGGTGCGGCGGCCCGGTCGTCGGAAGCCAGGTGGACATTCCGGGACGAGAGGGCCAGCCCGTCGGGCTCCCGGACGGTCGGGCAGCGCACCACCTCGGTCATGCCCAGGTCGCGGGCCATCCGCTCGATCACCCGGAGCTGCTGGCCGTCCTTCTCGCCGAAGTAGGCGCGATCGGGTCGAACGATCCCGAACAGCACCGCGACGACGGTCGTGACGCCGGCGAAGTGCCCCGGTCGCGCGGCACCCTCCAGCGGCAGCGTCAGCCGCTCGACGGTCACCGACGTGTCGAACCCGGCCGGGTAGACGTCGTCGACCGAGGGGAGCCAGACGAGGTCCGCGCCGGCATCCGCGCACAGCCGCAGGTCGGTGGTCTCACCGCGTGGGTACCGCGCAAGGTCGGCCGGATCGTCGAACTGGCGGGGATTGACGAAGACCGAGACCGCGACGGTCCCACATTCGTCGCGGGCTCGCGCGATCAGGGAGCGATGGCCGGCGTGGAGCCAGCCCATCGTGGGGACGAGCCCCAACGGGCGGTGGCGTCCGTCAAGCGCGCGGCGGAGCTCGGCACGGCTGCGGACGACGTCCACCGACGGCGGATCAGAGGTCGCGATCGAGCGGGATTCCGGCACCCGTGCCGGGCTGGCCGGCGGCCGTCCGGTCGTCCGGACTGTTGCCCAGGACCTCGTCGAGGACCGCATCGTCCATCCGGCTCGACTGGGCGGCGCCCGGGAACGTACCCGCCTCGACCTCGGCCTTGTAGGCAGTCGCCGCTGCGAGGATCGCGCCGCGCAGGTCCGCGTACGGCTTGGCGTGGCGCGGCATGAACGTTCCGAGACCCAGGAAGTCGGTCACGACCTGGACCTGGCCGGAGCACCCGGCCCCCGCGCCGATACCGATGGTCGGGATCCGCAGCCGGGCCGTGATCGCGGCGGCGAGCTGCTCCGGCACGAGCTCCACCACGACGGCGAATGCGCCCGCTTCCTGGACCGCCAGGGCGTCGTGCAGGAGCGCCCGGGCAGCCTCGCGGGTCCGGCCCTGGACCCGGATCTTCCCGAGCGCGTTGATCGCCTGGGGGGTCAGGCCGATATGACCCATCACGGGCACGCCGGCCCGGACCAGCGTCTCGATGACGCGCGCGGTCCGGACGCCTCCCTCCACCTTCACCGCCTGGGCACCTGCCTCGCGAAGGAAGCGGCCCGCGTTCCGGACCGCGTCGTCCGGCGTGGCATACGAGAGGAAGGGCATGTCCGCCACGATCAACGCCCGATGTGCCCCCCGGACCACGGCCTTGGCATGGTGGAGCATCTCGTCCATCGTCACCCGGACGGTGGACTCGTAGCCCAGCATCACCTGGCCCAGCGAGTCCCCGACCAGGAGCATCGGGATGCCGGCCTCGTCGAGGATGGCCGCCGTCGGGTAGTCGTACGCGGTCAGCATCGCGATGCGTTCGCCGTCCGCGTACAGGCGGGCGATGTCGACCACGGAGAGGCGAGGCATGGTGTCCGGCGTGCTGCTCACGAGGCGGTTCCCCCGGCTGCGGATGTCGCGCCAGTCTGCGCCGCCGCGTCGCGAGCGTCCAGCAGGGCCGCCACGCGGTCGAGGATCCGCTCGGCCACGATGCGCTTGGGCAGGAGCGGCAACGCCTCGCTGCCGCCGTCGGCCGCGAACAGGGTCACCCGGTTGGTCGAGGTCCCGAAGCCGGACCCCGGCTCGCTGACGTCGTTGGCGACGAGGAGGTCGACCCGCTTCGCCCGGAGCTTTCCAGCGGCCCGCTCCAGCCCGCCGGTCTCTGCCGCGAACCCGACCAGGACGGGCCGCGGGAGGATCGGTGCACCGCTCGGCGCACCTGTCTCGTCGAGACCGTCGACCCGCCGGCCCAGCCCGGCGAGCAGGTCCGGGTTGGCACGCAGCTCCAGCGTGAGGCCGGCACCGATCCGCGCGATCTTGCGCGGAGCGGTCACGGCGGGCCGGAAGTCCGCCACCGCGGCCGTCATGACCAGGGCGTCGAAGCCGGCCGCGCCGGTCGGCGCGAGGACGAGCGACGCGAGCGCCGCCTGCATGTCCGCCGCCGTCTCGGCGCGGAGCACCTCCACGCCGGCCGGGATCGGGGCGGCGACGGTGCCGGCGACCAGCGTGACCCGCGCGCCGCGATCGCGGGCGGCCTCGCAGACCGCGAAGCCCATCGCGCCGGTGCTGCGGTTGCCAATGAAGCGGACGGGATCGATCGGCTCCGCGGTCCCGCCCGCGGTGACCACCACGTGCCGACCGGCCAGGTCGTCCGCGTCGCGGCCCGGGTTGTCCGCGTCGGGGAGGCGAGGGGGGCGGTCGGCGGCGTCGGGCTTCCGGATCGGGCGCCCGCCGATCGCGTCGATCGCCGCGTCCACGATCCGCTCGAGGGCGGCGAGACGGCCGATGCCGACCTGGCCGGAGGCGAGGCTGCCGGCCTCGGGTTCCACGATCCGGTAGCCGAAGCCATCGCGGAGAATCCGCAGGTTCGCCTGGGTTGCCGGGTGGGCGTACATATCCCCGTCCATCGCCGGCGCGACGACGACCGGCGCGGAGGTGGCGAGACAGGTCGCGGTGACGACGTCGGCAGCCAGCCCGTGCGCCATCGCGCCCAGCCAGTGGGCGGTGGCGGGTGCCACGACGACCACGTCGGCAGCGTCGGCCGTGATCACGTGGCCGATTCGCCCATCCGGGAGCAGGTCCAGGACGTCGGCGTCCACCGGCCGCCGGCTGAGTGCCGCAAGGGTGAGCGGAGCGACAAAGCGGGTTGCCGACGGCGTCATCAGCACGACCACGTCGGCGCCCTCGGCGCGCAGGAGGCGCAGCAGGTCGACCGCCTTGAACGCGGCGATGGAGCCGGTGATGCCCAGCGCGACGAGCCGTCCAGCGAGGCGCCCGGGCTCGCTCACGCCTGGGCCTCGTCACCGGTGACCGCCCGGTGCAGGTGGACCAGCCCCTTGAGCGTCAGGTCCGGGTCGATCCCGTCCAGGCCCTCGATCGTGCGGGCCCAGGGGAGGCTGCTCAAACCGCCCGTCAGGACGGCCCGAACCTCGTGGGGGGCGATCCCCGCTCCGACGGCGAGCTCACGCCGAAGGTGGCCCAGGACTCCCTCGATCATCATCCGGTGCCCCAGCACCGTGCCCACCCGGATCGCGGACGCCGTATCGCGCCCGAGCGTGCTCTCCGGGGTGCGCAGCTCCACCAGGGGCAGCCGGGCCGTGTGAGCCGCCAGCGCCTCGAGCCCGAGGCCGAGGCCGGGCGCGATCGCGCCGCCCACGAAGTCACCCCGCGCATCGACCGCATCGAAGGTCGTGGCCGTCCCGCAGTCGA
>CAZKXK010000205.1:0-4423 GCA_964556585.1 uncultured Anaerolineaceae bacterium | reverse complement strand
GCCTCCCTGCTCGACCGGCTGGCCGCGCCCTTCTCCCCGCTGGCTGCCGGGCTCGGCGTCGCATGGGACCCCCCGTATCCCGACGCGGCCTACGATCCGCGCCGCGAGGTCCTGCAGCTGACCCAGGACGTCGTGCGCGAGGTGGCCCGGACGGGCGACGTCGTGATCGTCGGCCGGGGCGGCGCCCACATCCTGCGCGATCGCCTGGACGTGCTCCACGTGTTCCTCCACGCGGACCGGGCCTTCCGCGAGCGGATCGTGATGCAGCGCGAGAAGCTCGACCAGGCCGCGGCTGCGCGGCGCATCCACCAGATGGACGCCAACCGGCGTGCCTACAACAAGCAGGTCTACGGGTGCGACTGGCTCGACGTGCGCCTCTACGACCTCGCCATCGACACCGGGCGATTGGGGTTCGAGGGCGCGGCGGGCATCGTCGTCGCGGCGCTCGAGCAGCGTGCCGGCGCCCCGGCCTGACGTCGACACCCGCCGCCGCTAGCTATCAGCCCGTCGGCGCCGCCAGGCAGCCGCGGTCGGCCGCGCTCAACACGTTCCAGATGGCCGGGTTGATGGTGTACGCGTCCGCGTAGCAGAGGACCGTGCTGGGGTCGGGCTCGGCGACCGCCCCGGACGACCAGCCCAGGACCGTCGCGCCGCTCAGGGTCAGCGACACGCCGGGCTGGACGCTGGAGCCGCCGCCGGCGTCGCGGAACGTGCCCTCGAGCGTCACGCCGACCTGCAGGACGGTGGGATACCAGCCGATGATGGCCTTGGCCGCGACGAGCGCGTCCGAGCCGGACTGCAGCAGGAAGGAATGCTCGTCCAGCACGAGGTTCGGCCGCGCGTCGAGGTCAACCTCGTCCCCGCTCGGGCTGATCGTGATGCGCAGGTTCTCGAAGTTGGCGAGGGGCATGAACCCCGCGTTCTCCTGCAGCGACCGCGTGACGTCGGCGACGGTCAGGGCATGCGGATCTTCCGACGCCGACGCGGACGTGCCGCCCGGGGTCGTTGTCGACGACGCTGAGGGCGTCCCACGATCTCCCGTGATGACCGCTCCACCCGCCAGCAGCACGACCAGCCCGGCGAGCGCGAGACCCGGGGCCAGCGCCCTGCGCGACATCATCCAACCCTGCCTGCCCGGCGGTGCGCACTTCGCCCGATCGACCGCCGCGCCCCAACGATACCTGCGGACGGCCTGCTGGCGGTCGCGTGAGCGTAGGCTGGTCCGCGATGCACCTGCCCCGGCCCGAGCGTTGGCGCGCCTTCTCCTCGTCCCGCTACCGACCCTTCCAGGCCATCGCCGTCGGCCAGGCGTTCACGGCGTCCTACGCGTCGGATGCGCTCTTCGTGCCGTTGCTGCTGCGGCTGGGCGCGCCGGCGGCGCTCGTCGTCGTGGTCGGCGCGGCTCCCGTCGGCGGCACGGCGCTCCAGGCCCTGGCACCCCAGATCCTGCGACGGCTGGGGGGCAACCTGCGCGGGCTCACGCAGGGCCTCGCCCTGGCCGAGCTGCGCGGGTTCATCCTTGCCGCGATCGTGGCCGGGGTGGCCGCCGGCGTCGTGGGCGACGTCTCCGGCATCGCCCTGGTCTCGATCACGGTGGCGCTGGGCCAGACCGCCGGCGTCCTGTCGGCCTCGAACATCACCCTGTGGACGGCCGTCGTGCTGCCCGACGCGGAGCGCCGCCTCGTCGGACCACGGATGGGCGCGCTCACGATGGCGCTCTCGACCGTCCTGCTCCTGCCCGCCGGCGTCGTTCTCGACGCGGGGACCCGGGCGATCGGCCTGTGGGCGTACGTCGCCTTCTACGTCGTGGGCGGGGTCGCGTCGCTGCTGACGCCCCTGGCGGTCGCCCGCCTCCCACGTCCCGGGCGCGTGCTCGTCGCCAGGGAGGCGCCCGGAGGCACCGAGGTGCCGCCGGGGTTCCGCCGCTTCAACGAGGCGAGCGTGGTCGCCGCGGTCGGGATGGGGCTCCTGCCCGCCCTGTCGCTGTACGCCCTGAACGTGCTCGGGATGTCGGCGGGCTTCGCGGTCGCCCTCTCCGGTGTCGGGGCAGCCGGCTCGCTCGCAGGCTCGCTGGCGGCGGGTTCGTTCCTCTTCGGCGGCTCGTCGAGCCGTGTCCTGCGAGCGAGCTTCCTCGTCCGGGCAGCCGCGGGCGTGTGCTGCGCCGCGGCCGTCCCCGCGAACCCGCTGGCACCGGCGTTCCTGCTCGTCGGGTCGGCACTCTTCAACGGCGGCGGCAATGCCGGCGTCCTCGCGACCAACGAGCGCCTCTACCGGCTCGTCCCGGCGCAGGCTCGGGTCCACTACCAGAGCCGATTCGTGGGGGCGACGGCGGCCGCCGCCGGCGCCGGTGCGGGAATCGCCGCGGTCACGCTCGCGCTGGCGCCCCCCGCGGCCTGGGCGGTGTACACGGCGCTGTACGCGGGGTCGGCGATCAGCCGCCTGATCGCGACGATCCGGACCGAGGTCTCCGCGTCGTGGAGCAGTCCGCCGTCCCCGCCCATCGAGATCCCGCCGCCGGACGGCCAGGAGGGCTGACGACCCCGGCGCGAGCTCGGGAAGGGGCGGTTGACCGGTCCCCGCGGCGGCCCTACCATACCGTCCGCCCCGGCACTCGGGTGATACCCAGGATTACCCAGATTTTCCGCCCGGTCAGGAGCCGATGAGTCGCATGTCCACTGTCCGCACCAGCGCACCCGACTCCTCGTGGCTTGCTCTGGGGGCCGCCAGCCGCCTGGTGGGCGTGGATCCCGACACGCTCCGGCGGTGGGCCGACGACGGACGCGTGGAGGTCTTCCACACACCGGGGGGCCATCGTCGGTTCCGGCGCCGGTCGCTCGAGCGGCTGGTCCGCACGGGCGGCCACGACCGCGCGACGCTGGCCGGGCTCGGCATCACGCCGGATCGTCTCGCGGCGGTGTATCGGCGCCGCTACGTGCGGCACCAGGCAGGGGCTCCGGATCCGCGCGCGTTCGTCCGGCCCGAGGAGCGCGAGGTCTTCCGCGTGGAGGGTCGACAGCTCGTCGAGGCGCTCCTGCTGCGCCTCGACGCCGTGGATTCGCCCGCGGGAGCTGCCGCCCTGGATGAGGCGTCGGGCCTGGTCTCGGCGCTCGGCCGTCGTTTGGCCGCGTCCGCCACGAGCCTCACCGACGCCGTGGCCCTGTTCCTGGCCGCACGCCAGCCATTCCTGGCCGAGGTGGGGGCCCTGGCGCGGCGCCGCGCGCTGGATCCGGAGCGGCTGGCCCGGCTCTACGAGGAGGCGTCGACCCTGCTCGACCGCCTCCTTCTCGACTTCATCGATGGTCACCGTGGAACGCCAGAGGAGCCCCAGTGAACTTCAACGTGGTCCTGCCGTTTCTCTCGTCGACGCTGTCCTTCGTCTTCTTCCTGTTCCTCGTCGACCAGTGGCGAGACCGGCGCAAGCCCTACCAGGCAATCTGGGCGGCGGGGATGCTCTGGTACGCGCTGAGCGCCGGGACCGAGTGGATCGGAGGCGCGTTCGGCTGGTCGGAGCCCCTCTACCGGCTCTGGTACCTGATCGGAGCGATCTGGGTGGCGGGCTGGCTGGGCCTCGGCACCGTCTACCTCCTGGGGCGGACGCGCTTCGGCTACGCCTTCGCGTTCAGCCTCTTCCTGGCCGGCCTGTTCACGTTCCTGACCCAGGCGAAGTACGACTATCCGCAGAGCGGGATCGCGCCCGTCCTGTACTTCCTCGTGGCCATGCTCCTGGCCGCCGGCGTGGTGGTCCTGTCGTTCCGGCGGAGCGCACGCTGGCCGGCACTGGCGGCCGCGGCGATCGTCGGAGGAAGCGTCGTCTCGGCGGCGATGGTCGCGAGGGTGACGCTCCCGGCGCCGGGCTGGGTGGTGGACCCCGTGACACACATCCCGACCGGCGACCTGTTCCCCGGCTACATCCGGCTCCTCACGCCGTTCTTCAACATCACCGGGGCGTTCGCCCTCTCGCTGGGGGCGATCTACAGCGCCTACGTCTTCATGCCGAAACGGCGTCTCGTCCGCTACGAGCTTCGCCGCGATCGGGGCGTCGGCTTCTTCGTGCGCAACCTCCTGCTCGCCCCGGTCGCGATCACGGTCAACTTCGTCGCCTCCCTGCCCGGCGCGTTCCGGGCCCTGTTCGCGGGCAGAATCAACAGCCGCGTCCCCGCGACGATCCTCATCGCCATCGGGGGCATCATCCCGGCCATCACGAGCGGCATGAACCGGTTCGGCGCGACCAGCGGCTTCTTCGTCGGTGAGCTCCTCGGGGTCGTCTTCCTGTTCGCCGGCTTCCTCGTCTCGATCGAGGTGTTCCGGGAAGTGCGCGTGCCATTCACGGCGGTCGTGCTCTGGAACCGGCGGGCCGAGGAGGCATCGTAGGGCTTCCCAGGCGGCCCGCGATGGTCCAGACTCCGGCGAACGAGAGGAGGCA
>CAZKXK010000204.1:0-4448 GCA_964556585.1 uncultured Anaerolineaceae bacterium | reverse complement strand
GCAACGAGCATCGCGTGCACGGACTCCTCCGCCGCCGTATGCGCGGGCATGCGAGGGTCGGCGTCAGCCCGCGTCGGTCACGGGGTGGAGTCGGCGCCAGCCCTCCCAGGGCGCGGCTGTTTCAGCCCCGGCGGCCGGAACCCACCACGTGCAGCTCGACGCCGGGAAGCGCCTCCATCAGCACGTCGGCGAGCGGGGCGCGGCGAAGGCGCTCGAACCGGGTCTGCGGCCGGTGGGCGATCACGACGTGCGTCGCGCCGCGGGCCCGGGCGAGGCCGGCAACCGCGGCGGCCACGTCGTCGCCCTCGACCCGGACCACCTCCGCGCCCATGTCGGCCGCGTCGTCGGCGACCTCGCGGGTCGCCCGCTCCTCCTCGCTCGTCGTGCCCGGCATGCCCTCCGGGACCGCGGCGACCAGGTCGGCGTGGAGCAGGCCGGCGAGGTCGGCGGCCCGGCGGACGGCCGCCGACCCGGCAGCGGAGCCATCGACGACGACGAGGACCCGGTCCGATGTCCGCGGCATGACGCCGAGGCTTCCGTTCGTGACGAACCCGGCCAGCTGCCCTTCCACGCGCCGGGCGGTAAAGCGGAGCGCCAGGTCGCGCAGCGCGGTCAGGTTGGCCTCGGTGAAGAACCGGTCCAGCGCGACCTGGGCACGCTCCGGCGGGTAGACGTTGCCGTGGCGCATCCGCTGGCGAAGGGCGTGCGGGCTCATGTCGACGAGCTCGATCTCGTCCGCAAGGGCGAGGATCTCGTCGGGGAGCCGTTCGCGGACCGGGGCTCCCGTGATCGTCTCGACGGCGTCGGCCACCGACTCCAGGTGCTGGACGTTGAGCGTCGTGACGACGTGGATGCCGGCGTCCCGGATCCGTTCGACGTCCTGCCAGCGCTTCTCGGAAGCTGATCCGGGTGCGTTGGTGTGGGCCAGCTCGTCGACCAGGGCCACCGTGGGATTTCGCCGGAGCACCGCCTCGGCGTCCATCTCCTCCACGACGATGCCGCGGTACTCGATTCGTTGTCGCGGCAGGATCTCCAGGCCCGCCTGAAGGGCTGCCGTGCTGGGGCGACCGTGCGGCTCGACGAAGGCGACCACAACGTCGGTTCCACGGCCCGCTCGCCGGTGGGCCTCCTCCAGCATGCGGTAGGTCTTGCCCACCCCCGGGGCCATTCCCAGGTAGACCCGCAGGCGTCCCCGACCGGCGGCCTCTGACTCGCCGATCCGGGCCAGCATCTCCTCGGCTGTCGGGCGGACGTCCAGCGCGTCGCGCTCGCTCACCCCAGGAGCCCGTCCAGGTCCAGGTTCACCAGGAGCACGTTCACCCGGGGCTCGCCGAGGAATCCCAGCAGCGGCTGCTGGGTGTGACGCGCGATGACCGCCCGGACGGCGGCCTGGGTGATGCCGCGGGCCGTGGCGATCCGGGCCACCTGGTAGTCGGCCGCCGCCGGGCTGATCTCCGGGTCCAGGCCGGAGGCCGAGGTCGTGACGAGGTCCACGGGCACGGGCGCGTTGCCGTTGGCGGCGCGCAGCTGGTCCACCGCGGCGGTGACCCGGTCAATGAGGGCCTTGCTCGTCGGACCCAGGTTGGATCCGGCCGAGTTGTTCGCGTCGTAGCCGGCGGGATTGGCGTCGGTGACGCCGGCCGCGGACGGCCGACCCCAGAGGTACTTCGGATCGCTGAACGCCTGGCCGATGAGGCTGGAGCCGACGGTCTTTCCATCGACAACGATCATCGACCCGTTTGCCTGGTTCGGGAAGGCCACCTGGGCGATGGCGGTGACGACGGCCGGGTAGGCCACGCCGGTGATGAAGGTGAGCGCAAGCAGCAGGGCGATCGCCGGGTAGAGCTGGCGACGCAGGAAGGTACGCATCGAATCGGGTTCCTATGCGAGATGGAGGGTGGTGACCAGCAGGTCGATCGCCTTGATCCCCAGGAAGGGGGCGATGATCCCGCCGAGGCCGTAGATGAGGAGGTTGCGCTGGAGGAGCACGCTCGCCGACGCCGCCCGGAAGCTGACGCCGCGCAGGGCGAGCGGGATGAGCGCCACGATGATGAGGGCGTTGAAGATCACCGCCGACAGGATCGCGCTCTGGGGGGTGGCCAGGCCCATCACGTTCAGGGCGTTGAGCTCCGGGTAGACGCTCACGAACATGGCCGGCACGATCGCGAAGTACTTCGCCACGTCGTTGGCGATCGAGAACGTGGTGATCGAGCCCCGCGTAATGAGCAGCTGCTTGCCGATCGCGATGACCTCCAGCAGCTTGGTCGGGTCCGAGTCGAGGTCCACCATGTTGGCGGCCTCCTTGGCGGCCGACGTGCCGCTGTTCATCGCCAGCCCCACGTCCGCCTGGGCGAGCGCCGGCGCATCGTTGGTGCCGTCGCCGGTCATCGCCACCAGGTGGCCCTCGGCCTGCTCCTCGCGGATGAACCGGATCTTGTCCTCGGGCTTGGCCTCGGCGATGAAGTCGTCCACGCCGGCCTCGCGGGCGATCGTGGCAGCGGTTCGCGGGTTGTCGCCGGTGACCATGACCGTCCGGATCCCCATCCGGCGGAACTCGGCGAAGCGCTCGACGAGACCCTCCTTCACCGTGTCCTTGAGCTCGATGAGGCCCACCACGCGCCCGTCTTCGCGGATCGCCAGGGGCGTCGCGCCCAGGTCGGCCAGGCGGTCCGCGGCGTCGAGGATCTCCGGTGGCATGGCGCCGCCGAGGTCGCCCGCGATCGCGTCCACCGCGCCCTTGAGGACGACCGAGCCCGAGACCAGCCCGGAGCCGCTCGTCCGGGTCTCGGCGCGGAATGGGATCGCCTCGGCGATGGTCGCCCCGAGGGCAGCGAAGCCGGGCTCGTCCTGGGTCCCGGCCGGCGCGCCCAGCGCGGCCAGCCGCTCCCGGGCGAGCGTGACGATCGAGCGCCCCTCGGGGGTCTCGTCGCGGATCGAGGCGACCAGCGCGGCCGTCAGGGCCGCGGTTTCCGACACGCCGGGCGCGGCTGTGATCGAGGCGGCCATCCGGTTCCCGTAGGTGATCGTGCCGGTCTTGTCCAGGAGGATCACGTCGACGTCTCCCGACGCCTCGACGGCCCGGCCGCTCATGGCCAGGACGTTGAAGCGGGCCACCCGGTCCATGCCGGCGATGCCGATCGCGGAGAGAAGGCCGCCGATGGTCGTCGGGATCAGGCAGACGAGCAGCGCGGTGAGCGCCACCGTGTTGACGGTCGTGCCGGCATACGCGCCGAACGGCCGGAGGGTCACCACCGCGAGCAGGAACACGATCGTGAGGCCGGCCAGCAGGATCGCGAGGGCGATCTCGTTGGGCGTACGTTGGCGCTTCGCGCCCTCCACGAGGGCGATCATCCGGTCCAGGAACGTCTCGCCCGGGTCGGCGGTGATCCGGATGACCAGGGTGTCGCTGGTCAGCGTCGTGCCGCCGGTCACGCTGCTCCGGATGTCCGTGCCCGGCTCCTTGAGGACGGGCGCCGACTCGCCGGTGATCGCGGACTCGTTCACGAACGCAACGCCCTCGATCACGTCGCCGTCGCCGGGGATGACCTCGCCCTCGCGGACCTCCACGATGTCGTCGCGGCGCAGCTCGGACGAGCCGACCTCCTCCAGCGTCCCGTCGACCGTCCGGCGGTGCGCCGTGGTGACCGAGCGGGTTCGCCGCAGGCTGGCAGCCTGGGCCCGGCCACGCGCCTCAGCGATCGCTTCGGCGTACGTGGCGAACAGCACCGTGAACCAGAGCCAGGCGGCGATCTGCACCTGGAATCCCAGGCCTCCGCCGCCGCTCGTCGGCTGGAGCCCCGTCCCATTGCCGAGCGCGACGAGGGTCACGAGCACGGCCGTGATCTCCACGACGAACATCACGGGGTTGCGGATCAAATATCTCGGGTTGAGCTTGCGCAGAGCCTCGGGAACTGCGGCCCGCATGAGCTCCGGGTCGAAGATCCCGCGCGGGCCCGGGGCTCCGCCGGGGGCGCGGCCGGCCGGTTCCGCGGCCCCGCGTCCGAAGCGCTGGAAGCGACGGGTGCCGCGCGAGAGATCGATGGACTGGAGGATCGCCATGCTCAGAAGACCTTTCCGGCGTTCTGGAGGAGCTGCTCGACGATCGGTCCCAGCGCGAGCGCGGGGAAGAACGTCAGGGCGCCGACGATGATGATCACGCCCACCACGAGCACGCTGAACAGGACGCCGGTGGTGGGGAACGTGCCGAGGGACGCGGCCACGCGCCGCTTGCCGGCCATGGAGCCGGCCAGGGCCAGGATCGGGACGATCATCCCGTAGCGCCCGATGAGCATCGCGAAGGCGCCCGTGATGTTATAGAAGGGCGTGTTGCCACTCAGGCCGCCGAAGGCCGACCCGTTGTTGCCGGTCTGGCTGGAGTAGGCGTAGAGAATCTCGCTGAAGCCGTGCGGGCCGGCGTTGAGCGGGCCGGCCTGGCCCTGGGTCGTGGC
>CAZKXK010000203.1:0-4456 GCA_964556585.1 uncultured Anaerolineaceae bacterium | reverse complement strand
CGCCCCTGGCGTCGCCGCCGCCCCCGGCGATGTCGGGCTCGCGTCATCCCCGGCGATCACCGGGTCGTGCCAGCGATCCCCGTGCGCCAGGATCGCGGTCGCCGCGTCCGGACCCCACGTGCCCGGTTCGTAGTCGTGAAGCGGCGTCCGGTCGTCCAGGATGCCGTCCACCACGCGCCAGGCTGCCTCGACGGAATCCTCGCGGGCGAAGAGCGACTGGTCACCGCGCGTGGCGTCGCCGATCAGCCGCTGGTAGGGCGGGCGCTCGATCCCGGTCTCGTGGGAAGCGAACAGCTCCACGGCCTCGCCGACGAGGGCCTCGCCGGGCTTCTTGGCGCGGGCGCCGAGCGAGATCGACATGTCGGGCGAGAGGCGGAAACGGAAGTAGTCGCTGTCGGGCGGCTGCGATTCCGCGAATACCGACTGGGGTGGCCGCTTCAGGATGACCAGCACCTCGGTCGCGGTCACGGGCAGGCTCTTGCCGGTCCGGATGTAGAAGGGCACGCCGCCCCATCGCCAGGTGTCGACATGCAGGCGCAGGGCCACGAACGTCTCCGTGGTCGACCCCGGGGCGACACCCGCGACGTCCCGGTAGCCCCGGTACTGGCCGCGCACCACGTCGGCGGGCGTGACGGACCGGATCGAATCGAGCACCTTGTACTGCCCGTCCCGGATCGCGTCGCCGGAATGCCCCGATGGCGGTTCCATGGCGAGGAGGCTCACCACCTGGAGCAGATGGTTCTGGACGACATCGCGGATCGCGCCCGCCCGGTCGTAGAACGCGCCCCGGTCGGCGACGTCGAACGCCTCGGGCATGTTCACCTGGACACTCGCGATGTGGTCGCGGTTCCAGAGCGGCTCCTGGAACGAGTTGGCGAACCGGAAGTAGAGCAGGTTCTGGACCGGCTCCTTGCCCAGGTAGTGGTCGATCCGGAAGATCCCGGGCTCGGCGAGGACCTCGTGAACGGTTGCATTCAAGGCGATCGCGCTCCTGAGATCGCGCCCGAACGGCTTCTCGAGGATGACCCGCGCGCCGGCGGCGCAGCCCGAGGCCGCCAGGTTCGTCACCACCTGGCCGAAGAGCGCCGGCGGGACCGCCAGGTAGTGGAGGGGATGCCGCGCGTCGCCCAGCTCGCGCCGCAGCGCGTGGAACGTCTCGACGTCGTCGTCGGAGCCCTTGACGTAGCGCAGCCGGGAGGCGAGCGCGTCCACCGCCCCGCGGTCGACGACGCCTGCGGCAGCCAGGCTCTGGCGGGCTCGCTCGCGGAGCGTGTCCAGGTCGCCCGAGCGTGCCACGCCGATGATCGGCAGGTCGAAGCCCTCGTCGCGCACGAGCCCGGCCAGGGCCGGGAAGATCTGTTTGAAGGCCAGGTCGCCCGTGGCCCCGAAGAAGACGAAGGCGTCGGACCGCGCAGCGGCCATCGTCTGGACCCCCGGTTGCGGCTGGAGCCGCCCGTCGACGGACGGGCGTCGAACTCCCGCGCAGGACCGCTAGGGTAGAGGCAATGCGCCCGGGACGCAGCCGCCGCACGTTCGCGAGCGGCCGCCGCCGGGGCGCTCGATCACGCCTCCGGGGCAGGGTCGGGCGCCCCTGACAGCGCCACGATCATGTCCCAGAGGCGCCGGCGATCCCCCGGGCTCAGCCGCGTCCCGGGGACCCGGTCGAAGGGCCGCGGCCGCCGGTCCAGGTACAGCGACCCGCTCGTCGCCGCGCCCGCCGGGTCGGCGGCCAGCCAGGCGATCGTGTCCACCCCCTCCGCCGGGCTTCGCAGCACGGGGCGCATGGCGCGGTAGAAGCCCGGCAGCGTCTCCGCGAGGCCCGGCGTGTCGGCCCAGCCGGGATGCATCGCGTTGATCGTGACGCCGGTCCCGCGCAGGCGGCGCGCCCACTCCCGGACGAGGGCGACCTGGGCCCGCTTCGCGCGAGCGTAGGCACGCGGGCCGGAGAACGGGACGACCGTGGACTGCAGGTCGTCGAGGTCGAGCTTCTGGGTGTACATCCCCCCGGACGTCACGCAGACGACCCTGGCACCCGGTGTGCGCCGGAGCAGCGGAAGGAGACCCGAGACCAGGACGAACGGCCCGACGACGAGCACGGCCAGGGTCGCCTCGATCCCGTCCGGGCTCTCGCTCCGCTCCGGGAAGATGGCCCCGGCGTTGTCCACCAGGACGTCGAGCCGGGGTTCCGTCTCGATGATGCGGTCGATGGCCGCCCGGACCGATGCGAGCGACCCCATGTCCGCCACGACGATCGGGAACCGGTCCTCGCCGTGGGTCGCAACGAGGGCATCGCGCACGGCGGCCAGCCGCTCCGCGCTGCGTCCCACGAGGATCACCCGGGCCCCCATCGAGGCGAGCGCGTCGGTTGCCGCGCGGCCCAGGCCAGACGTGGGGCCGGTGACCAGGGCGGTTCGGCCGCGCAGGGCGCCATCCGCCGGCGGAGCCCATCCGAAGAGGAGGCGACGGAGCACGAAGCCCACGCGGGAGAAGCTCCCGACGACCGTCACCTCGAGGGCGTCGTCCACCAGCGACGGGAGATTCACGAGCACTCCTCCGGGTGGCGATGTTCGCCGGGCCGGCAGGTGCCGGGGGCGGCTGACGACGGCTAATCATGAACGAACGCGCAGATCGGAGCCCAGGATGACCAGGCTGCAGGAGCAGATCGAGACCACGTTGCCGATCGACGACGTGTTCGCCTTCATTGCCGACTTCGCCAACTCGATGGCGTGGGATCCGGGCACGGCCACGTCGGAGCGCATGGACGCCGGGCCCGTGGGCGTCGGCGCCCGCTACCGGCTCGGCGTCCGGATGCGCGGCCGGGTCGTCCCCATGGAGTACCGGATCACGGCCTTCGAGCCGCCGCGCCGGGTCGTCCTCCACGGCTCCGGCTCCGGGGTGGCGGCGGTGGACGAGATCCGGTTCGAGCCCGTCGGGACCGGAACCCGCGTCCTTTACACCGCAGACATTCGCCTGGGCGGCCCCATGCGGCTCGTCCAGCCGTTCCTTGGCGGGGCGTTCGCGAAGATCGCTCACGACGCGCTGGACGGGATGCGGCGGGCGCTCGACGCGCGGGCCGCGCTCGTGGGAGCCGCCACCGCCGGCCAGCGGGGATCCCGGCCGCTCGACGACGGGGCACGCCAGTGAAGATCGCCGTGGTCGGGTCGGGCGTCAGCGGGCTCACCGCTGCCTACGCGCTGCACCAGGATCGCCACGAGGTGCGCCTCTTCGAGGGCGAGCCGGCAGTTGGCGGGCATGTCAAGACCGTGGTCGTCCCCACCGACCGCGGCCCGATCGCGGTGGACACCGGCTTCATCGTCTACAACGAGCGCACCTATCCCCGGTTCGTGGGGCTCCTGCGGGAGCTGGGTGTCGAAACGCAGCCGAGCGACATGTCGCTCGGCTCGTCCTGTCGGGCCTGCGGCGTGGAGTTCAGCTCGCGTGGGGCACGTGGCATCTTCGCCAGACCTTCTTCGCTCGTCAGCCCGTCCCATGCCCGGATGCTGGCCGACATCCTCCGCTTCTACCGGGACGCCCGGCGGACCCTGGACCAGGCCACGCCGACGGACGCCACGTTGGGCGAGTACCTGGACGACCGAGGGTATGGAGCTGCGTTCCGCAACCACTTCCTCGTCCCGATCACGGCGGCGGTCTGGTCCACGGCGCCCGAGCGGGTCCTGGAGTTCCCGGTCGACTACCTGCTCCATTTCCTCGACAACCACGGCCTGATCGGCCTGGGCAGGGCGCCGCAGTGGCGGACGGTCCGCGGCGGCTCCCAGGAGTACGTGAAGCGGATCGTGGCGGCCCTTCCCGCGGGCGCGGTGCGCCCGGGCGACCCGGTCGCGGCCGTGAGCAGGGACGCCGCGGGCGTCACGATCCAGACGGAGGACGGGTTCGCCGAGCGGTTCGATGCCATCGTGATCGCATCGCACGCCGACGACGCCCTGCGCGTGCTGCGCGACGCGGACGGGTCCGAGCGGTCGGCCCTGGGCGGGTTCGATTACACGCCGAACCAGGTCGTGCTCCACACGGATGACCGCCTGATGCCGCGCCGGCCCGCCGCGTGGGCGTCGTGGAATGTCGAGCAACCGGGCTGCACCCCTCCGGGTGCGTCGGTCACCATGACCTACCACATGAACCGGCTCCAGTCCCTCCCGGGCCCCGAGCAGTACTTCGTGTCGCTCAATCCCGGTGACCGGGTCAGCCCGGACCGGGTGATCCTGGCGCGCGAGTTCAGCCACCCGCTCTACACGTTCCGGACGCTCCAGGCCCAGGCTGACCTGCGCGCCCTGCAGGGCCACCGGCGGACCTACTACGCGGGGGCGCACCTGGGCTACGGCTTCCACGAGGACGGCTGCCGCTCTGGCTACGAGGCGACCGAGCTCCTGGCGTCGGCCGCGGAGGAGCTCGCGGCATGAGGACGCACCTGCTCGAGGGGAAGGTCACCCACCTTCGCACC
>CAZKXK010000202.1:0-4463 GCA_964556585.1 uncultured Anaerolineaceae bacterium | reverse complement strand
GAAGCGAATACGTCGCCTAAAGCACGTGGTCCTTGTCACGGCCGCGGGTCGTTCCAGCGCCCGCTCCTCCGTTCAAATCCGAGTGTCGGCTCCAGCTGCCACGCGTGAATCCGCCCCGGTTGTCACCGGGGCGGATCGATTCCAGCCCTTCTGACCCCTACGCTGACCCTACGGTCTCTCCAGGTCGCCGTGGACCTGGCGGTCAGCCAGGGGCCATTGGGCCCGTCCGCGACGACGGCTCGATCAGGCTTTGCCACCGCTCGCATGATCGAGATCATCAGCCCCGCGGGTTTCGAGAAGTACTTCCTCGAGCTCGCCGAAGCGGTCGCGGCAGCACGTGGGCTTCCGGACGAAGCCACCATGGGCTCGCTCGCCGGACGCTACGGCCTCTCCTTCGACCTGGCGGAGGTGCCGGACCTCGTCGCTCGATACGGTCTCACTTCGCCTGTTTGACCCTGGTGTCACGCAGCCGATGAAGTCCGCACGGCACCGCCGACCGACGTTGCGGAAGCAGGACCCTCAATCGACCCCAAAGAACGTGGGAACCGTGGCTCTTGCCACGGTTCCCACTTGTCGAGATGGCGGTCGTCATCGAGTCATCGGACACGGATCCGTGCCTCTCCGGGCCGCATTTGCGTGCTCGGCAGGCTGCTTCCAAGTTGTTACCGCGCAGCGACAGGCCGCCAACCCGTCCTCAGCATCGCGGCCCCACCCAGGCGCGTGCCACGGGATCGCCGTCAGTAGTCCAGATAGCTGCCTCCTCGGCCGTCAAGGAAGTCGATCGTGTAACCGTTCGGGTAGGCCGATCCGGACGCTGTGCTGCATCGGCATCAGGGCAACGCGATCCACTGGAGATCGAGGGCGTCGTTGAGATGGTCGGTCCGCGAGGTCGGAAGCCAGAGCTTGACCGCCGCGTGGGGCCCGATGAGGAACGGCCAGTCATCGAAGTAGCCGAGGTCAGCCGTGTTGAGGGCCGTGCCGACCTTCGAGCCCGTGGCGATCTGCGAGGGAACCGAGCCGTCGGCGGGGTAGCGCCAGAGCGTGTCGGTGCCGGCTGAGCCGGGGCCGCCAGCGGTGTATACGGCCTGATCGTCGGCGCCGATCATCGAGCCGTCGATCGGAATGGTGGCCAGCGGACCTGCTGGTCCGGTGAGCGTTGCTGAATCCGGGTCGCTCGTCCAGGTCCAGACGCCCCGGCTCACGCCGTCAAGCGGCGACTCAAGAGGTCCGAGCGACTGGAACGACGTGGCACCCACGGGCATGAAGAGCGTGTCCTGGCTGTATCCGTAGACGATTGACGTGGAGCCGGTCCCGGTGAAGAGGCTGCCGCCCCCGTACGTGATCGGGGCCGCGATGGCGCTTGGCGTGTTCGTCGCCGGGTCGATCTGGCGGAGAACCGCCCCGGCGAGATTGGTGTCCATCGAGGTTGGATCGATGAACCAGATCGATTGGCCGAGGCTCGCAAAGGTCGGGCTGCCGAAGAAGCACGGGATCGAGATCGTCGCCTGGATGGCAAGGCTCGCCGGGTCCAGCCTGACGATCGAGCACGCGCCGCCGGCGGTGATCTCGCCCACCCACACGGATCCGCTGGCGACGGCAACCGGGCCGCCACCGGCGGCCGTGACTTGCCGTTCGATCTGCCCCTGTTTCGGGTCGGCAGACACGATGACGTACGAGTTGTCGGGCAGCTCGACCGAGAGGTACAGCGTGCCGTCGGGCGCGAGCACCTGCCCCATGAGCGCCTGGATATCGGGCAGCAGCTCCGTGAACCCAGCCGGCGGCGGCGCAACGGTCGGCCCGGCGGGCACGCTCGGCGGAGACGACGCGAGCGCCACCGGACCCGTTGCGTCGAACGCCTGGGTGACCTGGTAGGCGGAGCTGAACCCCGCCTGGCCGGTCGCGGCCACGTCGAACGCACACTCATCCCCCAAGGCAGGATCCGTGATCGACGCGCAGGCCTGTCGGCCCGCCGCGAGGTCCGAGGAGGACAGGTCGGCGAAGGTGACCGCGGTCGTCTCGGACGGGAAGCCGGGTTTGGTGAACGTGGCCGTCGAGTCGCCCGGCTGGTAGTCGAACAGGCTCGATGCATCAGTCACCCGCCAGGCGTCGGCAAGGGTGTTGTACAGGTTCACGAAGGCGACGTGGCCGTCGGTCGTTGCCGGAAGCGGCGTTCCGTCGGGTAGGGCGGGCACCGGCTGCCCCGAAGGCGGGACCGGCCCGAGCATACCCACGCCGTCTGCGAGGAGGGCAGTGGACGGCCGGATCTGGGCGTTGATCCCCCAGTTTCCGACGGACATCGCCCACAACGTCGTGCCGTCCGGAAAGTCGATCTCGTAGCCCAGGGCGTACGGGATGATCCGCCCGCCCGAGCCGATGTCGACAGGCGAGGTGACTTTGGTCAGCGTGCCGTCGATCCGGACCTGGAGGAGATTGCCGTCGGCGTAGATGCCAACCCGGTGGTATCCCACCCGGGCCGCGATCGCGGTGTTGATGCTCAGGTGGTCCGAGCCCGGCCATGGCTCCTGGCGGCCCTGGATCTCGAGGCTTCCGTCGGGTGAGCGCAACAGGGTGAACTCTCCGGCTGCCTGGAAGTCGTAGCGGTGACCGTCGATCGTTGTGAGGTGGGGGTCGCCGTTGGAGCCGGCGCAGCCGCCAGCGCACGGTGAGCCCTCGGAGCCGGAGTCGGAGCCGGAGGAGCCGCCCGAGGCGGAGCCGGAGCCCGACGAGCCGCCTGAGCCCGGGCCGGCTCCCGACGGGGGCAACGACGCCTGGCCGCACTCGTCGTCGAGCTTCTTGCCGGTGACGACGTAGGTGCTGCCGCCTTCCGGGGCATTGAACGCAAGCGTGATCGGCAGCCGCATCTGTTGGGATGCGAGATCCTCGCCGGCCCGCGCGGTACCCGGCTTGCACACGCAACTCTCGACGGTGCAGAACTGGGCGGATTGCACGCTCAGGACCTCGTTCCCAGCGTCATCGTGGGCGCTCACGATTCCGGTCGTCTCGACCGTGACGATCTCGCCGAACGAGACGGCGACCTGGTCGACGTCGTTCGATCGGCTCACGAGCGTGCCTTGCGTGCCGGTGTCGAGCGCCTCGATGGGAACTGGGACGGCGTGCGCGTTCACCGGCATGTCGAAGCCGTAGGCGACCCACGCGCCGCTCCAATCCCCGCGCCGAAGAAGGGACGGCGCCCAGGCGTCACGGACGTCGGGAGCATCACCGGTCAGGACGCCGAGGAATGGATCGTCTGGGTTGGCACCTGCGGCAGCGGCTGTCGCCACGGCCTGCCAGGCGGGCGCCATCAGGGCCCACAGGTTCCGGCCGAGATGATCGAGCAGGGCGTAGTAGCCGACCGCGTCGTAGGTTCGGTTGGTCAGCGCCATGTATGGCTCGCCGAAGTAGCGTTCCCAGGACGCTGCCAGGTTGGGCTGCTCGATGCCGGTATCGTCGCCGGCCAGCCACTCCGCAGTCCCCTCCGCAATCCAGGATGGCATCGCTGCGGCGGTGGCCACACTGCCTGCGATGGCGTTCTGGTAGCAGTGAACTGCCTCGTGGGTCAAAAGAACGTGCAGCCGGTCCGACACCTTGCCGTTGATCGCCTGCTCGCCCGACCACGCGTTGCTGTACACAGTCACGAAGCACGGCACATACACGCCCGCGTAGCCCTCGGCCTGGGTGAGCATCAGGACATTGCCGCCGTCCTCGTCACTGAACTCCACGTAGCTCGGGGAGCTGATGGTTGGAAGGCCGAGCTTCGGGCCAAGATGCTGGAGGTCGGCCGTCAGGTCGGCCACGGCCGCAAGCCTGAGGGGCAGGTCGACTGCGGCGACCCCGATCGCATCCCCTGGCCGGGCGACAGGCAGCAGGGTCGGTCCGACGTCGGCGCCCAGGTCGAGACGGCTCACCTCGTCGTTGGGGCCCGGCGTGATCAACGGATCGATGACAGCCTGCTGCTCGGGCGTAAGCTCGGCCCAGTGGGCCTGGACCCAGCGAACGACGCCACTGCCAGATGTGGGCGCATCGCCGCCATCCCGACCGGCGGGAACCACCACGCCGGGGATCGCAACCCGGTAGTCATAGGCGAACGCCTCGAGGGCCACCTGCTTCGGGACCTGGCCGTCGCTGATCCCGGAGGTGATCTCCGCCCAGATCGTCGCGGACCACGACGTGGACGGCCCGGCCCACGGCCGAACGATGAGCAGGCCGATCGTGGCAACTGCGACGAGCAGGACGAGGGCAATCAGCAGGAGCCAGCGATGCCGGGCGACGAACGGGCGGCGTGTCGACGGGGCGTTCATTCGGCGATCCTCATCGGCTTCGATCGCAATGCGATCGCAGGCCGATCACCGCGCTGAGCGAGCCGTGGACCGAGGCGGAGTGTGGTTGAGCGCGTCCCTTGATGCCTCATCCCTGGGGGAGAGCGGCGATGATGGCCTTCGCGATTGCGACGGCGCCGCTGTAGC
>CAZKXK010000201.1:0-4490 GCA_964556585.1 uncultured Anaerolineaceae bacterium | reverse complement strand
GCCGCGGTGGACGCGGCGCAGCAGCTCCGCGCGGCGATAGACGAGGAAGGGGCGCGCACCAACGCCTCGTTCGTCGCGGCCGGCCGCCCGACGCGCTACGTCGGGCGGCGCACGACCCTGGAGACCGCGCCGCTCGACCCGGTGACCGGCCAGGGCCCGTCGT
The DNA here is from genome assembly GCA_964556585.1 of uncultured Anaerolineaceae bacterium. Taxonomy (GTDB): domain Bacteria; phylum Chloroflexota; class Limnocylindria; order Limnocylindrales; family CSP1-4; genus CTSoil-043. Next base: position 4,327 of record CAZKXK010000201.1, on the reverse strand, counting down.
TCGAGGTCCAGGTCTTCTCCGTCCAGATGGCCGAGGTCGAGGTCAACACCGCCACCGGCGAGGTCAAGGTCGTTCGTTTGACATCGGCTGCCGACCCGGGGCGGGTCATCCACCCCCTGAACGTGGAAGGCCAGCTCGAAGGCGGTATGGACATGGGCGCCGGCTTCGCCCTCCGCGAGGAGTACGTCGCCGGGAAGACGAAGGACTGGGTCACCTTCAAGTTCCCGAACATCCGCCATGCCATGGACCTGGAGACGATCCTGGTCGAGACACCGCGGGAGCTGGGGACGCTGGGGTCCGTGGGCATCGGCGAGATGGCGATGGTGTCCACGGCGCCGGCGATCGTCAACGCGATCCGGGACGCGTGCGGGGCGATGGTCTACGAGCTGCCAGCCACGCCGGAGCGGGTCAGGGCGGCCCTCGCCGCGGTGGACGCGAAGGCCGACGGGGTCGCCGCCGGGCGGCACGGCGGGATGTGAACCCCCGTCACGGGGCCAGCGTAGAGAGCGCGTCCGGTTGATGGCAGAGCCGATCCGCACCCGTGCGCTGCGCTTCGTCGCCGGCCGCGAGGTCTACTTCGACACGGAGGGGTTCTTCTGGGACCCGGACGACTGGTCCGATCGAGCGGCCGAGGAGCTCGCCCGCGAGAGCGGAATCGAGCGCCTCGACGCCGTCCAGTGGCGGGTGCTCCGGTTCCTCCGCGCGTACTACCTGGACCAGGGACGGGCGCCGCTCAACCGGGACCTCAAGGCCGGCACGGAGCTGAGCCTCGTCGAGCTTGAACGGCTCTTCCCGCAGGGGATCCGGTTGGGCGCGCGACGCCTGGCGGGGCTCCCGAACCCGAAGACGTGCCTGGACTGATCCGGGGGTCGCGGCAATGACCAACCGCCTCATCTACCTCGACAACGCGGCCACCACCTTCCCGAAGCCCCCGGAAGTGCTCCGGGAGATGGTGGAGACGTATGCGCGGATCGGGGCGTCGCCCGGTCGCGGCAACCACGACCTTGCCGCCCAGGCCGGCGCGTTCGTGGACGGGGCGCGGGCCCGGGTCGCCCGCTTCTTCGGTGCCCCGGACCCGACCCGGGTGATCTTCGCCGCCAACGCCTCGGACGCGCTCAACATGGTCATCCAGGGCCTGATCCGTCCCGGCGACCACGTCGTGGCGACCCGCCTCGACCACAACTCCGTGCTGCGACCCCTCCATCACCTCGCGGAGCGGGGGACCATCACCTTCGATCTCGCCCCCTTCGACGAGCGCGGCTTCGTGGACCCGGACGCGATCGCCGCGCTCCTCCGCCCGAACACGCGGGCGGTCGTCATGTGCCACGCCTCGAACGTCCTGGGCACGCTCCAACCCGTTGCCGAGATCGCGCGTCGCTGCGCCGAGCGGGGCGTGCCGCTGGTGGTCGACGCGGCCCAGTCGGCCGGCCAGGTCCCGATCGACATGGCGGCGCTCGGCATCGCCGCGCTCGCGTTCACCGGCCACAAGGCGCTCTACGGGCCGTCCGGGATCGGCGGGCTCGTGCTCATGCCGGGCCTGGAGGTCGAGACGACGCGCTTCGGCGGCACCGGCATGGACTCCGCCAGCCTGGTTCACAGCCAGGCCTACCCGCTTCGCCTGGAGGTCGGCACGCTCAACCTGATGGGCGTGATCGGCCTCGCGCTCGGCATCGACTTCGTCGCCTGGCTGGGGCTGGCGACCCTCCACGACCAGGAGATGGGGCTTCTCGCCCGGCTGCGCGATGGCCTTGCCGCGATCCCCGCCGTGACCCTCTACTGCGCGAACGACCTGGCCGGGCACCTGCCCGTCCTGACCGCGAACGTCGCGGGCGTCCACCCGCAGGACGTGGGGGCGATCCTGGATGGTGACTTCGGGATCGCCGTGCGAGTCGGGGTGCACTGCGCCCCGCTCGTCCACCGCGACCTGGGCACCATCGAACGGGGCGCGGTCCGCTTCAGCCTGGGCGCGTTCAACACGACGGACGACATTGACCGCGCGATCGAGGCGATGCGCGCGATCCCTCACCCAGGGCGCCCCTGACGGCTCCGAGCGCGCCGGCGCTCCGGTCCGGGGCGACGCAGGCCGCTTCGTAAGGTCACGCGCAGCGGACACGGTCAACGCGGCTCTTGACGGGCGGCGGGGAAGCGCCGATCATGTACCTCGGAAAGCGAGGTACCTTCCGTGTTCGAGGACCGGCGGATTCGATCGCAGCTCCTGAAGGGGACGCTGCCCCTGCTCATCCTCGCGACACTCCGCGACGGCGAGCTGCACGGCTACCACATCGTGCGCCGGATCCGCGAGCGGAGCGGCGATGCACTGACCCCGAGCGAAGGCTCGCTCTACCCGACCCTCCATCGGCTCGAGGCGGAGGGTGCCCTCGAGGCAACCTGGCGTGACGGCGAGGGTGGGCCACGCCGGCGGTACTACCGGTTGACGCAGCGTGGGCTGACGGCTCTCGAGAGCGCGGAGCGGGACTGGGCGACGTTCGCGGGCGGGGTCAACCGCGTGGCGCTCGACGGGGCCGGCTGATGTCTGCGCACCTCGCGCCCGGAGGCTCGCCCTTGGACCCCGCGCTCGACGCCTATCTCGACGCCCTGGCGGCCGCGCTGGACCTCCCCAGCCAGGAGCGGCTCGAGGTTCGCGATGAGATCGGCGCCCACCTGCTCGACCTCCGCTCGGAGCTGGCCGAGGCGGGCCTGACCGACGAGATGGCCGGCGAGGAGGCCCTGCGACGGCTGGGGCCACCGGACCTCCTCGGCCGTGAGCTGACGCGGGCGCGCCAGACTCACCGGGCACTCCTCGCGGCCGTGGGAGGCGCAACATGGGCGGCCACCGGGGCCGCCTTCCGGGGGCTCATCCTCGGGATCGCCGGCGTGACGGTCGTCGCCATGGTTGGGATGCTCGGCATGGCGGTCGCGACCCGCCTGTTCGGCAACGGGACGTGGATGATCGGAGACGCGGGCTGGTACACGGTTCTCGCGGTCGCCGCGCTCTGGGTTGCGGCCTGGTTCGCGGGGCGCGTGTTCGTGTCCGTCGCCGCGCGCGGGAGCCATCGGCCGGCAGCGCAGGTCCGTCCCTGGGCGGCGGCGATCGGCGGGACCCTCATCGCATGGGTCGCGCTCGGATGGCTTACCGCGGCCCAGAACCTGTTCAGTGTCATCGCCCTGGCCCTCGTCCCAGCCGTCTTCATCGCAGCCACGCTCACCGGCACCGACCGGCCGATCGAACGGTCGGGCCGGGCGCGCGGCGCAAGCCTGGCGCTGCTCGCGACGGTCGCGATTGCGGTGCCCTTGCTCGTCTGGATAGCCGTGACGCCGGTTCAGACGCAGCTCTCCGCCGTGGGGAGCGGACCGTATGCCTCGATGCAGGATCTCCTGCAGGCCACCGGCTTCGACCTGCCGGGCCGCTACGTCGCCGACCCGCCGCAGCTCGGGACCATGAACATGCAGGTGGATCGCGGGCTCGTGACGGGGTCCATCGAGGGCGTGTCGGCCGTGACAGCCCGCTGGCATGACCTGCGGCTCGAAGCCTGGCGGGCAACCCAGGAAGGTGGCGAGATCGACAAGGCGTTCACGACCCCGTTCGCCGCCGCACCGGTGACCATCCAGTCCGACGGTCTCGTCGGCGCCGTCCGGGTTGATAGGACGCGCGACGTGTCGCAGTGGGTGCTCGTCGTCACCGGTGTCGCCGCCGATGGGGGACGAGACCTGATCGCGACGCTCGGCGGCATGAACTCGACGTTCACCGGCTCCGCCTGGGACTGGCTGACCGCACCGTAGGAACCGCTGGGAGCCTGCCTTGCGGGTCCGCCCACAGATCGATGCGCCGGTGGAGATTCCCCACCCCGGCGACACCGTGACGGTCGGCGACAACGAGTCGAGGAGCGTTGATCCGGCGACGAAAAGACAAAGCGGCGCTGTGTGAGACTGGACGGGCCCGGCCAACGTCGGTGAGCAGAGGTCCAGCGGCGAGGCGATGTCCGTGACGCAGCTCTGCACCAGGCGGCGGCCGGTCGGCTATCGCGCCCAGTTCACCCCGCTTCTCGAGGTGCTCGCACCCGACGGGTCCATCATCGCCCGCGATGGCGCGCCCATCACCACGGCCTGCGAGCTCGGGTCGCGCCTCGTGAGTGGCGGACGGCGACGCCGTGCCCGGGATCGATCGAAGGCCAGCCAGATCGGCTTGGCGAGCCTCGCCGTCGGTGTCACCGTCGGCGTCCTTGCGGTCATGATTCCGCTGTGACCACCGTCGGAAAGGAGCTCGGCCGCGGTCAGGCGGTCGCGGCTCCGGTGCTCGACCCCTCGTCCGCCTGCGCGGACGGCCGCT
>CAZKXK010000200.1:3082-4509 GCA_964556585.1 uncultured Anaerolineaceae bacterium | reverse complement strand
ATCGCCTGCTGGCACCAGGGCTCCGGCCCCTTGTCGGAGGACTGGAGGTAGAACGTCTTGATCTGGCCGACGTCCAGCGAGTCCAGGTACAGGACCAGTCCCCACACGATCGCTGCGTATGGCTTGGGCATCTGGTCGAAGCGTGTCACGACCACGTCGGCGGTGGGCGGGAAGCCGCATATCGGGCTGGGCGGAAGCTGACCCTGGAGCGCCCCAAGCGCGGCCTGGGCGTCCGCCCCGCAACCTTCCGGGCAGCGGTAGAGGACGGCCATCGCCCCGTGCTCCAGGTTGTGGACCCAGCCCTCCGGGACCGTGGCCTGGTCCTGGGCATAGAACACGTCGGGGATGGGGCCGATTCCCGTGTCGTTGTAGTGGTTCCCCGAATCGGGCGGGCAGAACTCGTACGTCACGCTCGACCCGTCCGGAACGTGGATGCGCCCGAGGTCCTGCGTCACTTGGCCCAGGCGCGGCGTCTCGCCGGGCCCCACCGTGGCGGGCGCTTCCGGCTGGAGGATGGAGGTGCATGCGTACGCCGGGCTGGACGCCCCGAGGTAGAGGAAGCCGACGACCACGAGGACGGCCGCGACACCACCGGTCCCGAGCAGGCTCCGCCAATGGCGCTGCAGCCACGAACGCGACCGCTGGGGATCCCGGGACCGGCTGCGGGCCACGGCGGCCGTTGCCGAGCCGGTGCCGCGCTGGCCCGCCGGCGCCGTCGGTTGCTGGCCGGCGGAGGTGCCGCGCTGGCCTGCCGGGGCGGGCCGATTCGGAGGCTGGTTCCGGGTGCGCTTGCTCACGACTCTCCTCGAGCTGACTGCCGGGACGAGCACGTCCTGCACGGGGCGTGGAACCTCGACCTCCGCGCACGGGTGCGCGGACTCGGCGGAGGCGCCGCTAGGGTAGTCCAGTCCGGCCAGAGGGGCAGTTTGACGTCGATTGCGGTGACTTCAGGCCGCCACGGCCGCGTGATCGCTCGCCGATGCGATTTCGCCGCTCCCGCCGCCGGCGACTTCGCCGCTCGCGCCGTCGGGTCACGGCTCGCTGAAGTAGGCACGCGACGCGGGCCGCCGGAGCCCCACCCACAGCATGAGGCCCAGCAGCCCCGGCCCGAGCGTGAGCAGCGGCGCCGGGCTGAACAGCAGGAAGACCGCCAGCGGGATCGTCAACGTGCTCAGTCCCACCGCGAGCCCGCGCGCCGCCTCCTTCCGCTGCAGCACCAGCGTGATCGTGAAGATGGTGTAGGCCAGGAGGATCATCGTCACGAGCCCCGGGAAGCTGACCGGCGCGTCGATCGCCTGGTCCACCACCCAGCGCAGCGAGACGCCGATCCCCGCCAGGATCAGGAACCCATACGCGAGGAAGAGGAGCACTCCCGGCGGCGGGAGGCGACGGGGGCCTGCGGGCATACGGCGATTCTGCCACGCGCG
>CAZKXK010000200.1:0-2982 GCA_964556585.1 uncultured Anaerolineaceae bacterium | reverse complement strand
TGCCTGGCCCGACGGTTGGGGCTTGACATGCCGCAACCTCCCCGCTACCTTCAGCTAAACCGGTTTGCTAAACCGGTTTGCGCCGCGCGGTGGAGTCGCTTCGGCGGTCTCCGGAGGAGCCGTGGAGGGCTGGTGAGGCAGGAAACGCGCGACCGACCCCGGATTGCCGACGTCGCCCGCGAGGCGGGCGTGTCCAAGACGGCGGTCTCGTTCGCGTTCAACAGCCCGGAGCGACTGAGCCCGGACACCGCCACCCGGATCCGGGACGTGGCCGCCTCGCTGGGATACCGGCCGCACCCGGTCGCCCGGATGCTGACGCAGGGCCGCACCAGGACGCTCGGCATCCTGACCCCCCAGGCTCTCTCCGTCGTGTTCGCGAACCCGTTCTTCGCCAGCTTCAGCGAGGGCGTCGCGGCGGTCGCCGAGGAAGCCGGTTACGGGCTCCTGTTCGTGTCGCCGGTCTACGGGTCGCTGGCTCGGGCCGTCAACCGGGCGACGGTGGACGGGTTCGTGGCGATCGGCCTCTCCGAGGACCACCCCGAGGTGGAGCAGATCCGCCGCGCCGGCCTGCCGATCGTGATGGTCGACTCCGCCGCTTCCTTTCCCGAGCACGCGGCCGTGGACGTGGACGACGAGGGCGGCGCCCGCCTGGCCGCGGAGCACCTCCTGGAGCTGGGTCATCGCGAGTTCCTCGTGATCGGCGTCGAGCCGCCGACGCCGGGATCCCAGGCGGACTTTGGGGGCATCGTCGGACGACGCCTGAAGGGCTACCGGGAGGCGCTCGCGCTCGGGGGGATCGACCTGCCCGATGACCAGGTCGTCGTCGGCCCCGCCAGCGTCGAGGGCGGCAGCGCCTGCCTCATGGGAGCCTGGGAGGACGGCCGCCGGCCCACGGCGATCCTCGCCATGAGCGACGCGATGGCGATCGGCGCGATCAATGCCGCCCGCCGCCTGGGGCTGCGCATCCCGGCCGACATCAGCATCGTCGGATTCGACGACATCGAGCTCTCCCGTCACGTCGAGCCCCCGCTCACGACCGTGCACCAGCCGGTCCGACGCAAGGGCGAAGAGGCATGCCGCCTCCTCCTTTCGGCAATCGAGCACGACGACTCCTCGCGGCCCGATCACCGGCGCCTCGAGACGCGGCTCATTGTCCGTGGCTCGAGCGGGCCGGCACCCACCGGGAAGGAGGTGGCGGGGGGACGCTGAGGGACCGGAGGGGCGGGTCGCAATGGGCGGCCCGGGACCGGGAGCTGGCCGCCCGACGCGGCCTGACAGGAACCGGCCGGCGGCAGGTGCAGCCGGATCACAACCGAACGGCCGTACGAAGCGGCCGGGCAACACGAAAGGGCCGCCACGGCGGCCACAGCAGGAGGAACGCAGAGACAGATGCACAAGACCAGTAGGTTGGTGACCCTCTTCGGAGCGCTCACCCTCGTTGCAGCCGCATGCAGCGGCTCGGCGACGCCGACCCCGGCCGCCCCGTCGGCCGCGGCGCCGTCCGCAGCGGCTTCGGCTGCCGCCTCGGCGGCGGCGTCAATGGCCCCGTCGGCCGCCCCGTCCGCAGCAGCCTCGGCGGCCGCGCTGACCGGTAATCTCACGATCTGGGAGGCCTATGGCGCGTCCGGCGCCGCCGAGAAGGACGCCTTCGACCAGATCCTGCAGAACGTCCAGGCCGCCAACCCCGGGCTGACGGTCACGGACCTTGACGTGCCCTTCAACAACCTGTTCACCAAGTTCGAGACGTCCGCTGCGTCGAGCGGCGTGCCCGATCTCTTCATCGCGCCGGCCGACAGCCTCCCCAAGGAGGCTCGGGCGGGCCTGCTCGTGGACCTGACCTCGATCCTGCCACAGCTCAGCAACTTCTCGCCGGCAGCGGTCCAGGGCGCCACGGTCGATGGCAAGCTCTACGCGATCCCCGAGTCGATGAAGGGCGTCGCGCTCTTCTACAACACCTCGCTCCTGCCGACGGCGCCGGTCACGACCGACGACTGGATCACGGACGCGAGCAAGCTCGGCTGGGTGTACGGCGCCAACGGCGGCGGCTCCTACTACCTGTGGGGCCTTTTCCCGTCCTTCGGCGGAACCATCCTTGATCCCACCACCGGCAAGTGCGCCGCCACCGCGACCAGCGGCGTCGCCGACGCGCTGACGTGGCTCCAGAAGGCCAAGGCAGCCGGGCTGCACATGTACCAGAACGACACGGCGGCGGTCGCCGACCTCGTGGCCGGAAAGATCGCCGGCTTCATCGATGGCCCCTGGCAGTCCGCCAACCTCGAGAAGGCCCTCGGAAGCAAGCTGGCCGTGGCCCCCGGCCCGAGTGGACCCGGCGGCGGCTTCGGTCCGCTCGTGGAGCCCGACGGCTACTACATCAACGCGAACGCTGCTGACACGAACCTGGCCACCCAGTTCGCGCTGCAGATGGACTCCCAGGCCAACGAGCAGATCTTCGCCGACAAGGGCGGGCACATCCCGGCCATCAACGGCATCACCTACACGGCCCCGAACAACGCCAACCCCGCGATCAGCCAGGGGTTCGCGAACGCCTACAAAACCGGGTTTGCGCGGCCTACGGTCAAGCAGCTCGACAACTACTGGACCCCCTTCGGCAACGCGCTTGTCGCGGTGATCGACAAGGGGACCGCGCCGGCGTCGGCCGTCGCGACAGCCTGCCAGCAGATGGACAAGGCCAACGGATTCTAGAACCGCCTGACCGCTGGCCTCGTCCAGCGGTCGCTCCGATAAGGGACGCCGGACGCTCCGGCGTCCCTTATCATTCGGGAAGAGAGGAACCTTCGATGGCAGCGCGGGAGGTCCCGGGATGAGCGCACTCGCAGCGACCGCGGCACCGCCGCGACGCTCCTGGTGGCGGCGGACGCAGCCCACCCGCACCGCCTACCTCTTCCTGCTGCCGGCGCTCCTCGTGATGGCGATCATCACGTTCTATCCGCTCGTGTTCCAGGTCTGGATGTCGTTCACCGA
>CAZKXK010000199.1:0-4519 GCA_964556585.1 uncultured Anaerolineaceae bacterium | reverse complement strand
AGCGTGGTCGCCTCGTGGTTGCTGGACCTGGCCGCCGAAGCGTTCCTGCGCAGCGGTGACCTCGCGGGCTTCGAGGGCCGGGTCTCGGACTCCGGCGAGGGACGCTGGACGAGCATCGCGGCGATCGACGTCGGCGCGCCGGCTCCCATCCTGACCACGGCGCTGTACGAGCGGTTCATGTCGCGCGGCGAGGCGGACTTCGCCGACAAGGTCCTCTCCGCGATGCGGCTCGGCTTCGGCGGTCACCAGGAGCCGAAGGGTTGATCTAGGTCAGTCGCGGGTCGCCGGAGGCTCCGGCGCCTCATCGGGGCCGGCCGCGACCAGCGCTCCCCATTCGTGGCGCCGGTCCGGCGGCGGCTCCGGCGGCCCCTCGAAGCGGGGCAGGCCGTCCCGCGGCGTGTCCAGGCCCAGCACGATGCCAGGGTCGCCCAGCTCGATGCTGCGGGTCGGGAGGAGGGTGGCGAGCGCCCCGGAGATCTCCTCCGGTCCCAGGTCCGCGGAGAGCGCGCGGAGCGCCGGCAGCCGCCCGACCGGGAGGAGGATCGGCCAGCCCGGAGTTGCCCGGAAGGCCGGCCGGAGGAGCGCGTCGCGGTCGGCGCCGTGCGCTTCGATGAGCGACGTCACGGTCTCCGCATCCAGCCATCCCATGCCCGCCGGCCACAGGAGCGCCGCGTCGGTCGCGTCCACCTCCCCGCAGGCGAGCTCGATCGCGCGCGCCATCTGCCCCGCCGGCCCCGCGTCCGCCGCCGCCGGGGCAGCCAGGACGACGGGCGCCCCCGCAAGGGCGGCCGCGACCGCTCCCTGGGGATCGGGGCTGACCACCACCACTGGGAGCGCGCCACCGGCCCAGGCCAGGTCGACGAGGCGGCGCACGTTGGGCGTGCCGTCCACGTCGCGCAGGGCGGTCTCGGCGGAGGAGGCCAGGATGCAGGCGGCGACGGTCACGCCGCCGATCCTAGCAGGCGCCTGGATCGGCGCCGCTCCCGGGGGGTGTCCGGCACGTGTGCGACAATCGGCGAGCCCATGACCGAAGGGAACGCTCCACCCCGCATGTCCTCCACCCTGGCACTTCCGCCGGCGCCCTCGCCGGACGCCCCGACCGTCGCCGTCCGCGCCGACCTGCGTAACGTGGCGATCGTCGCGCACGTGGACCATGGCAAGACCACCCTCGTGGATGCGCTCCTGCGCCAGACCGGGTCGTTCCGGGCCAACCAGATCGTCGCCGAGCGCGTGATGGACTCGATGGACCTGGAGCGGGAGAAGGGGATCACGATCCTGGCGAAGCAGACCAACGTCGACTTCGACGGGATCCACATCAACATCGTGGACACGCCGGGCCACGCCGATTTCGGCGGCGAGGTGGAGCGCTCGCTGAACCTGGTGGACTCGGTTCTGCTGCTCGTGGACGCGGCGGAAGGGCCGCTGCCGCAGACGCGCTACGTGCTCCAGAAGGCGATGGCGCGCCACCTGCCGGTGGTCGTGGCGGTCAACAAGATCGACCGGGGCGACGCCCGGCCCGCGGAAGTGCTGGACGACATCTACGAGCTGTTCATGGACCTTGGCGCCGACGCCGGCCAGATCGAGTTCCCGGTCGTCTACACCAACGCGAAGGCGGGCACCGCGACGCGGGCGCTGGCGGTTCCCGGCACGAGCCTGCGCCCGCTCCTGGAGCTGCTCGTCGCGGTCACGCCGCCGCCCACGTACGTGCCGGGCCACCCGCTCCAGCTGCTGGTGACCAACCTGTCGGCGAATGAGTACGTGGGCCGGATGGCGGTCGGCCGGCTCATGAACGGCACGATCCGGGTCGGGCAGCGCATCGTGGTCGTTCGCGAGGAGCCGGACGACCCGGACGGCGTCGTCGAGCCGGGGCGGACCGTCACGCTCTCCGGCACGGTGACGGCGCTCCAGACCGCCCACGGGATCGAGCGCGCTGACATCGAGGAGGCCGGCCCGGGCGACATCGTCTCGGTGGCCGGTCTGCCCGAGGTCACGATCGGCGACACCCTGACCGATCCTGCCGATCCACGTCCCCTGCCGCGCCTGGAGGTGGACGAGCCCACGCTGCGGATGACCTTCGGCGTCAACACCTCGCCGCTCTCCGGCCGTGACGGCAGGTTCCTGACCAGCCGCCAGATCCGGGCGCGCCTGGAGAAGGAGATCCTGGGCAACGTCGCGATCCAGTTCTTTCCGACCGAGTCGGCCGACACGTTCGAGGTGCGCGGCCGCGGCGAGCTCCAGCTGGCCGTCCTCGTGGAGCAGATGCGCCGGGAGGGGTTCGAGCTCCAGGTGAGCCGTCCGGAGGTGATCCTCCGGACCGTCGACGGGGAGCTGCAGGAGCCGTACGAGCGGATCACGATCGACATCCCGCCGGAGTACATCGGGACGATCCAGACCGCGCTGGCCGGCCGGAAGGGCCGCCTCGAGCAGATGTCCACCGACGCCGATGACCGGGTCCGGATGGACTTCGTGCTCCCGGTCCGCGGGCTGATCGGCTACCGCGGCCAGCTCATGACCGAGACCCGCGGGACGGCGCTGCTTCACCAGATCGGGGAGGGCTACGGCCCGTATGCCGGCGAGGTCACGCACCGGACGGACGGCGTCCTGGTGGCCGATCGCCTCGGCACGTCGAACGCCTACGGCCTGTACAACCTGCAGGAGCGCGCGGAGATGTTCATCGGCGCCGGCGTCGATGTCTACGAGGGGATGGTCGTCGGGGAGAACTCGCGCTCGGGCGACATGGACGTCAACGTGACGAAAGAGAAGAAGCTGACGAACATCCGGACCCATGCGCACGACGAGGCGCTGCGGCTGGTCCCGCCGCGGCCGATGACGCTGGAGACGGCCATCGAGTTCATCGGCGACGACGAGCTGGTGGAGGTGACCCCCAGCCAGATCCGGCTTCGCAAGCGCCTCCTGTCGCAGCACGACCGGCGCCGGCAGGCAGGCGCGCGCGAGGACGCGCGCGGGGCTGAGGGCCGCTGACGGCACGACCGGAATCGGCTGCGCGCGGGCGCCGCGCGACTACCATCAGGCGATGCAGCGGCCCAGCCTGACGTCCCTGCGCCGGGTGGGCGCGATCCTGGCGGTCATGCTCGCGGCGCTCGTCCTGACCACCCTGGCCGTGGCTGCCCTCGAGGGTGCCCTGCGCATCCCGGACGCCTCGGCGACCTACCTGCTCGCCGTGGTCTCGGTGGCCGTCGTGTTCGGCACGCCGGCAGCCGTTGCCACCGCGTTCGGGTCGTTCCTGCTGTATGACTTCCTGTTCGTCTCGCCGACGGGCGCCCTCCTCGTCGCGGACCCCGAGGAGCTGCTGAACCTGCTCCTGCTGCTGGCGCTGGGGATCGTGGTGGGGCAGCTGGCCGGGATGCAGCGGGCCCGGGCGGAGACGGCGCTGCTCCGGGAGCGGCAGGCGCGGACCCAGTACCGGGTGGGCAGGGAGCTCGCGACGGCGACGACGACCCGGTCCGCGCTGCCGGCCCTCGTCCGGATCATCGCCGCCGAGGTAGAGGCGCCGCGCGCCTGGATCGGGCTCGGGCCGGACCTCGGCCAGGAGCGCGTCGCGGCCGACAGCGATCCCGCCGCGCGCCCGCTCGGATCCACGTCCTATGAGTTGCTGCAGCGGAACCCGGACGACGACTCCGTCGCCTGGGTGCGGGTCCACGACGCGCGAGCGTCCTCGTCCCCGGCGCGTGATCCGGGCGGCGTCACGTTTCGGTGCCCGATCGCCGCGAGCGGGATTCCGCTCGGCTCGCTGTGGGTCGTCCGGCGGCGTGTCGACGGGCCGCCCGGTCGTGGCCACACCCGGCTGCTGGCGGCCGCGGCGGACCAGGTCGGTCAGGCGCTGGAGCGGGACCGACTCGCGCAGGAGGCGACCGGCGCGGAGATCGCCCGCCGCAGCGAGGCCGCCAAGACGGCCCTGCTCGACTCCGTCTCCCACGACCTGCGGACCCCGCTTGCGTCCATCCGGGCGGCCGCCGGCAGCCTCATGGACCCGGACGTGCGCCTCGACGAGGACGCCCGCCGCGCCCGCGCCGCCGCCATCGACGCCCAGGCCGCGCGCCTCAACCGCCTGGTCTCGAACCTGCTCGACATGAGCCGGATCGAGGCCGGGGACCTGCACGCGCGACTGGAAGTCTTTCCGCTCGACGACGTCGTCCAGGCCGGCGTGGAGCGAACCGTGGGCGAGCTCGGGGGCCGCCGGGTGTCCATCGCGATCCCGGAAGAGCTTCCGCCGGTCGCCGTCGACGCGATCCTCTTCGACCAGGTGTTGACCAACCTGCTGGAGAACGCGGTCCGCCACACGCCGCCCGACGCGCCGATCCGCGTTGCGGGCGCGCTGACGCCGAGCGGGATGGTGCGGCTGCGCGTCGAGGACGGCGGGCCCGGCGTCCCTGCCGCGGCCGTGGAGCACGTGTTCGACAAGTTCTACCGCGGTCCGGCGCCGGCGGGAGGGTCGCGCATCGGCAGCGGGCTCGGCCTCGCCGTCGTCCGCGGCTTCGTGGAGGCGATGGGCGGGAGC
>CAZKXK010000198.1:0-4582 GCA_964556585.1 uncultured Anaerolineaceae bacterium | reverse complement strand
CGAGATGAGCGGGCGGCAGGAACGGACCCTCCTGTCACTGGCCTCGGGTGGCGGCGGGAGCGACGGCTCGGGGAGCTCGGTGCGAGGCGTGCAGGTCGGCCTGGTGACCGACAACCAGGACCCGGACAACCACGGGCGCGTCCGCGTGCAGCTGCCCTATTTCGGACCTGACTTCGTGACCAACTGGGCCCGGGTGGTCGCTCCCGGAAACGGCCAGGACCGGGGCTTCGTGTGGATTCCCGAGGTCCACGACGAGGTCCTCGTGGTGTTCCACCACGGGGACGTCAGCGAGCCATACGTGTTGGGTGGCCTCTGGAATCAGAAGGATCCGCCCCCGTCGATCGAGCTCGACGGGGACCACCTGAAGGCCCGCAAGCTCGTCAGCCGGACCGGCCAGAAGCTGGTCTTCTCGGACGAATCGGGCAAGGAGGGAATCCTGGTCTCCTCGGCCGACGGCACGATCCTGGTGCAGGTGGACTCGGCCAACAAGAAAGTCGTGATCACGGCCAACGGAGGGGGCAAGGTCGAGATGAAGGCCCAGGGCGACATCACGATCGACGCGCAGGGCTCGGTGAAGATCAGCGGCACCGGCGGCGTCGAGATCAGCTCGCCCGCCAGCACGAAGGTAAGCGGAACCGGCCAGCTCTCGCTGGAGTCCGGCGGCGTCACGTCCGTCAAGGGCTCCCAGGTCTCGCTGGGCTGAGGAGGACCGGCATGGTCAACGACGAGTTCATCGGGGCCGGCTGGGCGTTCCCGTTGCGGACTGACTCGGCGGGCGGGATCGCCCTCGTCACCCACGAGCGCGAGATCGAGGAGAGCATCCGGCTGATCCTGGGAACTTCCCACGGTGAGCGGCCCATGCGTCCCGAGTTCGGCTGCGGCATCCACGACGAGATCTTCGCCCTGGCCGACGCCACGACCTTCGCCCGGATCGCCGCGGACGTGCGCCGTTCGCTGCGCCGCTGGGAGCCGCGGATCGACGTTCGCGACGTGGTGGTGACGGCGGACCCGGATGACCAAGCCACGCTCTACATCGACATCCGGTACACGATCGGGTCAGCCAACGACCCGCGCAACCTCGTCTTCCCGTTCTACGTGATCCCCGCGGAGGAGTGATCGATGGCCCTGCCGGTCCCCAACCTGGACGATCGCCGCTTCCAGGATCTCGTCGACGACGCGAAACGGCTCGTCCAGCAGCGTTGCCCGGAGTGGACGGACCACAACGTCTCCGACCCCGGCGTCACCCTGATCGAGCTCTTCGCCTGGATGACGGACCAGCTCCTGTACCGGGTCAACCGGATCCCGGACCGGAACTACGTGAAGTTCCTCGAGCTGATCGGGATCCGGCTGTTCCCGCCGTCGGCGGCGCGTGGCCAGGTCACCTTCTGGCTCTCCGGTCCGCAACCGGACGCCATCCGGATCGCCGGCGGGACCCAGGCGGCCACGATCCGCACGGAGACTGACAACGCGATCGTCTTCACCACGCTCGACGACCTGCCGATCGTGCCGGTCGCAGTCACGGCCGCGTTCACCTCGGCGGACGGCAAGAAGCACGTCGACCGGACGACCGAGGCCCTCAACGCCCGAGGCTTCCTGGCCTTCGAGGCCCAGCCGAAGCCCGGCGACCTGCTCCTGGTCGGCCTGAGCGAGCCTGCCCCCTCGAACGCGCTGCGCCTCCGGTTCGCCTGCACGATCGAGGGCGTCGGAGTGGATCCGACCTGGCCGCCGCTCGCCTGGGAGGCGTGGACGGGCGCGGACTGGGAGGTCTGCGACCTCGATGGCGACACCACCGGCGGCCTGAACCGCGACGGCGACGTCGTGATCCACCTGCCGGCGGGCCATGTCGCGTCGGTCATCGAGAAGGTGCGCGCCGGCTGGGTGCGGGCGCGCGTCACCGAGCCCGAGGAAGGGCAGCCCTTCTACTCGTCGTCGCCGAACGTGCGCGGCGTCGCGGCCGCCACGATCGGCGGCACGGCCGATGCGGTCCACGCGGACGTCATCGCGGACGAGGTCCTGGGCGTCGCCGAAGGTGTCGCGGGCGGCCGCTTCCTCGTGAAGCATCGCCCGGTCGTGCCCGGCGATCGGCCCATGACGGTCAGCGTCTCCGACGACGAGTCCGGCTGGCAGGAGTGGACCCAGGTCCCGGATTTCGCCGCGTCAGGCCCCGCGGACCGCCACTTCGTGCTCGATGCGGTGGCAGGCGAGATCTCGTTCGGCCCGGCGGTGCGCGAGCCGGACGGCACGGTACGCCAGTACGGCGCGATCCCCCCGAAGGGTGTCCGCATCCGGCTGGACGCCTACCTCACCGGCGGCGGCCGGGCCGGCAACCTCGCCCCGCGCGCGATCAGCGTCCTGAAGAGCTCCATCCCCTTCGTCTCGCGCGTGGAGAACCGCCGGTCCATGGCCGGCGGCGTCGATGGCGAGGACATCGAGAACGCGAAGCTGCGCGGCCCGATCTCGCTCCGGACGCGGGGACGCGCGGTGACCACGGAGGACTTCGAGCACATCGCCCTGGAGGCGGCCCCGGAGCTGGCCCGGGTTCGGGCCGTTGCCGCCGGCGATGGCGCCGACGCGGGGTCGGTCCGCGTGCTGGTGGTGCCGTCGGCCGAGTCCGAGGGAGGCCGGCTCCGCTTCGACCAGCTGCTCCCCTCGGACGAGACGCTCGCCCGGGTCGCGGGGAGGCTCGACGAGTGCCGCGTCGTCGGCACGCGCATCCTCGTGGAGCCGCCGGCCTATCGTGGCATCACGATCGTCGCGCGCGTCCGGGCCCGCCCGCGCTTCAACCCCACGCGCCTGCAGGACGAGGCGGTGCGCGCGATCTACGCGTACTTCAACCCCATCTCGGGCGGGCCGGAGGGCACCGGGTGGCCGTTCGGCCGCCCGGTCCAGGTGGGCGAGGTCTACGCGGTGCTGCAGGGCCTGCGGGGGACCGAGCTCGTGGAGGATGTCCGCCTCTTCGGGGCCGACCCGGTCACCGGCCAGCGGGGACAGGCAACCCAGCGCCTCGACCTCGAACCGCACGCCCTGGTGTTCAGCTACGAGCACCAGCTGCTGGTCGAAGGGGCGTAGGACCATGCGCGGGCATATCCCCGGCCTTCCCTCGCCATACCCCCTGGGCCAGCAGCTCCCGGGGGTCTACCGCGACGACGACATGACGCAGCGCCTCACGGCGGCCTTCGACGAGGTGCTGGCGGGGGTCGTCCAGGTCCTGGACTGCTTCCCGGCCTACCTGGACCCGGCGCTGGCGCCGGAGGACTTCCTCGAATGGCTGGGAGGCTGGACGGGCGCGACACTCGACGCGACGTGGCCCATCGAGCGGCGCCGCGCGTTCGTTGCCTCGGCGGTCGACCTGTTCCGGATCCGGGGTACGGTCGCCGGGCTCGCGGCGCACGTCGCCGTGTTCACCGGTGGCGAGGTCGAGATCGCGGAGCCGGGCGCCACCGCCTGGTCGCACGATCCCGGCGCATCGCTCCCGGCGGGCGGCTCGCCGGACCTGTTGGTCAGGGTCCGCGTCAAGGATCCCGTGACCGTCTCGCCGGCCGGTCTGGACGCGCTCGTGGCGACCGCGAAGCCGGCCCACGTGCCCCACAGGGTGGAGATCGTGCCCGCGTGAGCGAGGCGCGCCTGCATCGCCGCCTGCTTGCTACGATGCGCGCACGTTTTGCCGGTCGGTCCGCGTGCGGCCCGACGCCCCGGCGGAGCGCACCCGCTGGATGCAGGCGGGCAGGCTGTCGAGGGAGCGCCACGTGATCGTCTGCTCCAAGTGCGGGTTCCAGAACACGAGCAGCGACAGCTTCTGCGGCTCGTGCGGAAGCTTCCTGGAGTGGACCGGGTCGAAGGTCGAGGAGCCGGCTGCCGAGGTGGCCGCGCCCGAGCCCGAGCCGCAGCCGCTGGAGCCGGAGCACCAGTCGTTCATCGGGCGCGTCCGCGAGGTCGTCGGGTTTGGCGGCGCGACGGCGCCGGGCGGTGAGGTTGGCGTCGACGCAGCGGGCGCGGCCGGATCGGCGGGCGCGACCGGGGCGCCGTTCCTGACCGGCCACGCGGCAGACGGCGGCACCCCCCTCCCGCCGTCTGCAGATGCGGGAGCGGCCGCCCACGGATCGGCGCCCGTCGTGATCTCGGGGGCCCGGGTCTACCGGGTAGCCCAGCCGGAGCCCGAGCCCGAACCGGCGCCCGTGCCTGCGCTTACGCTCGCTCCCACGCCGGAGCCCACGCCCGAGCCCGAGCCGGCGCCCGAGCCCGAGCCGGCGCCCGAGCCCGAGCCGGCGCCCGTGCCCGAACCGGCGCCCGTGCCTGCGCTTACGCTCGCTCCCACGCCCGAGCCGGAGCCGGAGCCCGCGCCGGAGCCGGAGTCGGAGCCCGAGCCGGCGCCCGAGCCGGAGCCCGAGCCGGAGCCCGAGCCCACGCCCGAACCGGTGCCCGCGCCCGAGCTTGTTCCGCCGCCCGAGCCCACGCCCGAGCTTGTTCCGCCGTCCGAACCGGCGCCCGAACCGGTGCCCGCGCCCGAACCGGTGCCCGCGCCCGAGCCCGCCGCATCGCCGGTGGTGCCGCGGATTCGTCCCGCCCTGGGCGGCCCATCAGC
>CAZKXK010000197.1:0-4587 GCA_964556585.1 uncultured Anaerolineaceae bacterium | reverse complement strand
GATCGTCGTCGTCCCGACGCCGCCCTTCGCGCCATAGAAGGCGAGGACGCGACCCAGGGGCGGTCTGCCGACGAGCACGTCACGCGGCGCGAACCGCGCCAGCAGGCTCTTGATCCGGGCCAGCAGCTCGGCCGGGTGGAACGGCTTGACCAGGTAGTCGTCCGCCCCGGCCCGCAGGCCGCGAATCTTCTGCTCCACCTCGCTCTCGGCGGTGAGCATGATGATCGGCACGTGGCCGGACGTGCCCTCGTCCGACCGGATCTTCGTGGCAACCTGGTAGCCGTCGAGCTTCGGGAGCATGACGTCGAGCAGGACGAGCGCCGGCGATTCCTCCGACCAGAGCTTGAATCCCTCGGCCCCGTCGCCGGCCACGAGCACTTCGTAGCCTTCCTGCTTGAGCGTGAAGCTCAGCAGTCGCTGGACGTTCGGGTCGTCGTCAACGACGAGGATCTTGGCGGACATCCGACCCCTCTCGTACCCCTCGTGCCCCGCGTCGCGGCCGACTCGCGACCGCCCGGCGTTGGACCAGCCGGGCCCGATCATAGCGGACCGCCGACGCCCAAGCGTCGGCGGTCCGGGTCACCGGCTCAGGCCGCGCCGCCGGCCGGCCCGATCGTGGAAACCCCAGCCTCCGCGCCGGAGGCGAGACCGGCGCCCAGCGTGCGCGCAAGTGGCTCAAGGAAGCGGGTGAACTCGGTCGGGATGACGACCGTCGTCGAGGGGCTCGCGCCCAGCGCCTTGAGCGCCTCCAGGTATTGGAGCAGCATCGTCTTCTGGTCGATGCCGGACGCGGCGGCGTAGATCCGCTCGAGCGCCTGGCTGAAGCCCTCGGCGTTGAGGATCTGCGCCTGGCGGGTGCCCTCCGCCTCCAGGATCGCGGCCTGCTTCGACCCCTCGGCGATGTTGATCTCCGACTGGCGCTTCCCCTCCGACTCCGTGATGACGGCGCGACGAGTCCGCTCCGCGGAGAGCTGGCGGTTCATCGCGTCCTGGACGTCGCGCGGCGGGGTGATCTCGCGGATCTCGACCGTGGTCACTTTGCCGCCCCAGCGCTCGGTGACCTCGTCGAGCTTGACGCGCAGGACCTCGTTGATCTGCTCTCGCCGGGAGAGGACCTCGTCGAGCAGGATGTCGCCGATGACGGCGCGCAACGTCGTGGTTGCCACGCCCTGGAGGGCGCCGCTGAAGTTCGCGACGTTGACCACGCTCTTGAGCGGGTCACTGATCCGCCAGTAGATCAGGAAGTCGACGTTGATCGGCGCGTTGTCCTTCGTGATCGTGGTCTGGCTGGGCACCTCGATGAACTGCTCGCGGACGTCCACCTTCACGGGCCGATCGATGATCGGGATCAGGAAGCGCAGGCCCGGGGAGCGGACGAGTGCCTCGCTGGTCTTGCCGAGCCGGAAGACGACCATCTTCTCGTACTGCTGCACGACCCGGACCGACAGGTACAGGAGGAGCAGGACGAGGATGAGGACGGCCACGATGATCGCGAACAGGACGGCGGCTTCCACGCAGGCGCTCCTTTCGAGCAGCGGGATCAGGTGGCCGGGCGGGGCTCGACCGGCGAAACATACAGGACCAGGCCGTCCTGGCGGACGACCCGCACCCGGGCGCCGCGAACAAGGGGACGCCCGTCCAGGCTGCGCGCGGTCCACTCCTCGCCCACCGCGTGCACGGTGCCGAGCGGATTGATGTCGGTCGCGACGACGGCTGTCTCGCCGGCGACCCGCAGGCTGCCCACCAGCACCGGGCTGCTGCGCATCCGGCGAACCAGGAAGGCGGTCACGGCGATCAGCACGCCGAACAGGACGGTCAGGCCGACCGCCACGACGATCACCGGCCAGGCGACCTCCACGCCGGGGATCGTGGGGGCGCCAGGGTTGCCGTACAGGGTCCCCGCCCCGATCGCCACGCAGGCGCCGGCGAGGATCGTGAGCAGGCCGTGGCTGGGGATCTGCGTCTCCAGGGCGAGCAGGATGACCCCGAAGCCCACGAGCAGCAGTCCCGCCACGTTCACCGGCAGGTCCGAGAACCCGATGAAGGCCAGGACCAGGGCCAGGGCCCCGATGATGCCGGTGACGATGTTCGGGTTGGCCAGCTCGAAGGCGAGCAGCAGGACGCCCATCACGAACAGGATGAAGGCGAGGTTCGGGTCGCCCAGGACGCGCAGGAAGAGCTGGAACGGGCTCATCCCGACCACCTCCGTGGAGACCCCGCCCAGCGCGAGCGTGATCGACGCGCCGCCGGCCACGCCGACCGTCTTCCCGTTTGCGGCAGCCAGCACGTCCGCCTCCGTGGCTGCGATCCCGTCGGCGGCCCCGGCCGCGACCGCATCGGCCGCCGAATAGCTCTTCGCGGCGCTGACGGTCGAGGCCGCCCAGGCGACCGGGCGCCCGCGGGCCTGGGCGATCGCCGAGATGTTCGCGACGGCGTCGTTCATGACCTTGAGGCCGAGCGTTCCGGTGATGTCCGCGCCGCTGCTGTCGACCGGGCTCGCCGCGCCGATGTTCGTGCCGGGCGCCATGTAGACCAGGTTCGCCGCCAGCGTGATGAACGTGCCCGCGCTCGCCGCGCGCCCGCCGGCGGGAGCGACCCACACGATCACGGGCACGGTCGAATCCAGGAACGAGCCGGTGATCTGCTGGGTCGCGTCGAGGCTGCCGCCCGGTGTGTTGAGCTCGACCAGGACGGCCGGCGCTCCTTCCCGCTCCGCGCGAGCGATCCCGTCGACGAGATACTGGGTCATGACGCCGTCCACGTCGCCGGTCGTGGGCAGGACGACGACGGCCGGGCCGGCCGCCCGGGCCGGTGCCGCGAGCACGAGCAGCGCAAGCGTCAGCGTCGCGGCGGCGGACGAGAGAAGGCGAACCAGGGGGGTCGATCGGCGCATATCGGTGACTGCACGGCCAGTATGCACCCGCCGGACCCCCCGGGCGCCAATCAGGCCGGCACCGCTGCCTCGTCACCCGCCCCAGGCGTGCCGCCCCGCAATCCCGGGTCGCGTCCGGCCATGAAGTCGAACACGAGCTGGCTCCACGACTCCATCCGGTCGCGGACCGCAGCGACGTCACCCGGGGCGGCGAACCGCCCCTCCAGCTTCTCCGTCTCCCGGATGGCCACCGGCCGGCCACTCGCTTCGGCCAGGAAGACGACCCCGATGTGGACGTGCCCCACGTCCGTCTCGTCATCATTGAGCAGGCCGAGCAGGCGAAACTCGGGAAGGAACGCCGCGTCCATCTCCTCGGCCCACTCGCGGGCAAGACCACCCGCGAGATCCACGTCACCGGGGTTGAGATGCCCGCCGATCCCGATCGAGTAGCGCTCGTGGAGCCGGGCGTCGGTGCCAGCCCGGGAGCGCCGCATCAGGAAGTAGCGCTCTCCGTCCCGCAGGACCAGGTACGGGATGACCTGCTTCCAGCGCGGATCCGACTCCATCTGCGTCCGCGGCGCGAACCTGCCCAGGCGCGCGATCACGTCCAGATAGGGCTCCATGCCACGGCACAGCACGCCCCTCCAGCCGGGCGTTCCCATCAGCGCCCCGCGCGGGACCACCAGGACGGACTCGTCCGGCGTTCCTCGCGTGCGGGCCCGTGGCATCCGTCAGTCCCGGCCGTCCAGGCGCATGCGCGCGGCCTCCAGGCGCGCCCGGATGGCGGGCTCGTCCGGCAGCTCGTCGGGCCCCGTCGCCTCCAGCAGCGCGATCCAGGCGTCGAGGCGATCGCGGTAGGCGCGCAGACGTGCCGCGAGCGCGGCGGCGTTCGTCGCCGCGATCCCGGCTCCCATCTCGGCGTTCCCGCGGGCCAGGCGAGTGGCGTCGCGCCAGCCCGACGCTGCCAGGGCCGCTGCCGCGGGCCAGCCGGACGGCGAGGCCTCGCCGGCGACCCCGGCCACGGCCTCGACGAGCGCGGCGGCGGCCACCAGCGGCAGGTGGCTGATCCCCGCGACCGCCGCGTCGTGGGTGCCCGCGTCCATGCGGACCGGAAGCGCGCCCGTCGCTCGCACGAGCGTCTCGACGCGTT
Organism: uncultured Anaerolineaceae bacterium; assembly: GCA_964556585.1. Classification (GTDB taxonomy): domain Bacteria; phylum Chloroflexota; class Limnocylindria; order Limnocylindrales; family CSP1-4; genus CTSoil-043. Next base: position 565 of record CAZKXK010000197.1, on the reverse strand, counting down.
CGATCGCGACCCCGTCCGCCGGGTCGCCGGGGACCACGACCCAGGGGCGTCCCACGAACAGGTCCGCCGTCGCTGCCCCGAAGCCGCTCGTCTCCCGCCCGGCCATCGGGTGACCCCCCACGAAACGAAGGCGACCCTCGACGGCGCGCGCCGTGATGCGGCCCTTCGTGCTTGCCACGTCCGTCACGACCGCCGCTCGCGGAAGGGCCTCGGGCGCCTCGTCGCGGAGCCGGTCCAGCAGGGCCAGGCAGGCGGTCGGGGGCGCCGCCAGCACGACCAGGTCCGCGTCGGCGAGCGCCGCGGCGAGCGTCGAGGGTGCAGCATCGACGACACCCGACGCCAGTGCGCGAGCCGGCCCGGCGCCCGACGGGCTCCAGGCGGCCGCCGTCCAGCCGCCGGCGTCGCGCAGGGCGAGCGCCACGGAGCCGCCGATCAGTCCCAGCCCAAGGAACGTGACGTGCACGGGCCGCCTGCCTGTCCAGCGTCGCCAGGAACGCGCTAGCGGCCGCTCCGGCGATCGCCGGAGCGCCGCTCGGCCACCCGGCGCTCGCCCTCCGGCGGCGGC
>CAZKXK010000196.1:0-4656 GCA_964556585.1 uncultured Anaerolineaceae bacterium | reverse complement strand
CGGTCAGGACCATCGCGCCGGAGACCTCGCCGCGCGAGAAGCGGGGCAGGACGCGCGCCTTGGTCTCCGGATCGCCGTGCTCCTCCAGCAGGGAGGCGATCTCCTGGAGGCCGTACACGGTCATCAGGCCGCTCTCCGCGCGGGCCACCATCTCGACCATCATCTGGTACACGGACTCGGGCAGGTTCAGGCCGCCGTACTCGCGTGACAGCATGGCGCCGAAGAGCTCCGCCTGGCGCAGGGCCGCGATCGCGTCAAGGGTGGCCGCGGCGTAGGTCACCTCGCCGCCCTCAAAGTGGGCGCCTTCCTCGTCCGCCTCGGCGGCCCGGGGCGCCACGCGCTCGCCGCAGATCTCGCCCAACACCTCGAGCACGATGCGGTAGCTGTCGATCGCGTCGGCGTAGGTGCGTGGGGCGGTGGGATAGGTCTCCCACTCGGAGAAGCCCTTCTCCTTGCGCTCAAGCACCTCGGCCAGGTCGAGGTGCTCCAGGCGGAACTGCAGGTCCGGGTTGTCGAGGAAGAAGTTCTCGCTCATTCGGCTGCTCGCTGGTCCATGGAGCGCTCGCGCAGCGCCTCGATGATCATGGGCACCACCTCGGCCGCGTCCCCCACGATGCGATAGTGGGCGACCTGGAACATCGGCGCGTTGGGGTCGGTGTTGATGGCGATGATCTTGGACGACTGGTCCATCCCGGCCCGGTGCTGGATCGCGCCCGAGATGCCCGCGGCGATGTAGAGCCGAGGCCGGACCGTGGTGCCGGTCTGGCCGACCTGGAACTCGCGGCCGATCAGCCCCGCGTCCACCGCCGCGCGCGAGGCGCCGACCTCGCCGCCGAGCAGGTTGGCCAGGTCCCGCAACAGGGCGAACTCCTCGGCGCTCGTGATGCCCGCGCCCCCGGAGACGATCACGGGCGCGTCCTTGAGCTTGACGGTGGCGTGGCGCACCTGCCGGCTCAAAACCTCGAGGGCGAAGTCGCCCGGCTCGAACTCGGGTGTGACCGCCTCCACGACCCCGGTCCGGCTCGCGTCGGCAGCCGGCATGCGCATGACCCCCTCGCGAACCGTTGCCATCTGGGGCCGCGTGGTCGGGTTCACGATCGTGGCGACCAGGTTTCCGCCGAACGCCGGCCGGATCTGGTACAGCAGGTTCCTGAAGGTCGTGTCCTGGCGCCGGAGGTAGTAGTCACCGATCTGCAGGTCGGTGCAGTCGGCGGTCAGGCCGCAGCGCAGCGCGCTGGCCACGCGCGGCGCGAAGTCCCGGCCGTTGGGCGTGCCGCCGACCAGGAAGATCTCCGGCCGGCGCCGGCGCGCCTCGGTGATCGCGACGCGCGCGTAGGGAAGCGTGCGGTAGTACGCGAGCTCGGGATGGTCGGCCAGCAGGACGCGATCGGCGCCGTGGCGGATGACGTCCCGCGCGAGCTCTTCCACGCCGTGCCCGCACAGCAGGCCCACCACCTCGTAGCCGAGCTGGCCGGCCAGGTCGCGGGCCTTGCCGGTGAGCTCCAGGCTCACGTCGGCGACGTGACCGTCGGTGTGCTCGATGAAGACCCAGATGCTCTGCTGTTCGGTCATGGCCGCCTACCCGACGATGTACTCGTGGACCAGCTCCGCCACCATCGCGGCGATGGCCTCGGGAGTGGGCGGGACCGTCTTGCTCTCGGTGCTCTCGAGGACCACGAAGTTGATCTTGTGGACCTGGGTGGGCGAGCCGGCAAGGCCGATGACCTCCGCGCTGGCACCGATGTCGTCCGCGGTCCAGACCGGGATCCGCAGGTCGTGGGCGACCAGGTAGTCCTCGAGCGCCGCGTCGGTCTCGAACTCGGGCCACTGCTTCCGAAGCGCCGCGTACTCGCCCGGGGTCGCGGCCAGCTTGCCCGCGATCTGCCGGCGGACCGAGGGCGGGCGGGGCGTGTTGGCCGAGCCCACCACCGTCAGCAGGCACGGCATCTGGCAGCGCACGATCTCCGAGCCTGCGTCCAGGGCGCGCTGGGCGGTGATCCGGCCGTCGGCGATCTCCAGGACGGACTCGGCGTAGGTGATCTGCGGGATGCCCAGCTTCTCGGCCGTCTGCGGGCCTACCTGGGCGGTGTCGCCGTCGATCGCCTGGCGCCCGGCGAGGACCAGGTCGTAGCGGCCGATCTTCTCGATCGCCTTCTGGAGGACCAGGGAGGTGGCCAGCGTGTCGGCCCCGGCGAACCTTTTGTCGGTGAGCAGGACCACCTTGTCGGCGCCGCGCCAGAGCGCCTCGCGCAGGATGCCGGCCGCCTTGGGCGGGCCCATCGTGATCACCGTCACCGTCCCGCCGTGGCGCTCCCTGATCTGGATCGCCATCTCGAGGGCGTTCAGGTCCTCCGGGTTGAAGATGGCCGACAGCGCGTTGCGGTTCATGGTGCCGTCTTTGGTCATCGCGTCGCCGGTGATGTTGTGCGTGTCGGGCACCTGTTTGACCAGGACCACGCTGTCGATCGGCCTGGAGTCGGTCATCCACGTCTCCGGAGATTGCCGGCCGCTGCCGGCCGCTGAATGTCGAAGCTCTCGCGCGGGGCGGACGCCGCACGGGTAACGGATACGGGTCCCCGGCGTCCGGTTCGTTCCGATGAAGGATAGCGGCGGGTCGGGCGGGCTGTTCGCCTGGTCAGGGGGGAGGTCAAACCCCGGCCCCGGTCCGGCATCACGATGTGGCAGAACGGCATCGCGTGGTGCGGGAGAGTGGTACTGACACACGCGGCAAAGTGGTAATGTCGGGCCGTGATCGATTACCGTCCGCGTCTCGTCGACCGCCTCCTGGACGATCTGCTGGCCGAGCTGCCCGCGCTGTTCGTCACCGGGCCGCGAGCAACCGGCAAGACCACGACCGCGGCGCGGCGAGCCCGGTCCATCGTGCACCTTGACCGCGAGGCGGAAGCGATCGCCTTCCGGGCTGACCCCGACGCGGCCATGCGCGGCCTCCCGGAGCCGATCCTGCTGGACGAGTGGCAGGCGGTGCCTGGCGTCCTGGGCGCGGTAAAGCGCGCGGTGGACACGCGACCCGAGCCGGGCCGGTACCTCGTGACGGGATCGGTTCGAAGCGATGTCGAGGGGGAGCTGTGGCCAGGGACCGGTCGCCTGACCCGGATCCCGATGTTCGGCATGACCATCCGGGAGCAGCTGGGCCTTGGCTCGTTCGTCCCGTTCTTCGACCGGGTGGCTGCCGGCGAGGACCTGGCCCCGGCGGTCGACACGCCGGACCTTCGCGGGTATGTCGATCTCCTGCTGCGGAGCGGATTCCCCGAGCCGACTCTGCGCCTGGCGGAGTCGCCGCGCCGCCGCTGGCTCGACAGCTACGTGGAGCACCTGCTCACGCGCGATGCCGAGCAGGTCGATCGTGGAAGAGACCCCTGGCGCCTTCGCCGCTATCTCGAAGCGCTGGCGCTCAACACTGCCGGGATCGTGGACGACCGCACGCTCTTCGAAGCCGCGGGCATCAACCGGAAGACGGCGCTCGCCTACGAGCGGTTGCTCGTCAACCTGGCGGTCGTGGAGGCCATTCCCGCCTGGACCTCGAACCGCCTCAAGCGGCTGGTCCTGTCGCCCAAGCGGTACGTGGTCGAGCCAGCGCTGGTCGGCGCTGTGCTCGGCATCGATGTCTACTTCGTTATTCGGAACGGTGACCTCCTCGGACGGCTGCTCGATACGTTCGTTGCTGCGCAGCTCCGAGCCGAGCTCGCGAGCGCGTCCTCTCGGCCGCGCCTCTACCACCTGCGCCAGCAGCAGGGCCGGTTCGAGGTGGACCTCCTCGCCGAGCTGGGAGGCGGTCGCCTGATCGGGATCGAGGTCAAGGCCGATGCGGCCCCGAGCGCCGACAGCGCGCGACACCTCGCCGCGCTCCGGGATCGATACCCGGAGACCTTCGTCGCCGGGATCGTGCTCCACACGGGGCCACGGGCCTACCGCCTGGGCGATCGGCTGGCGGCTGCCCCCATCTCGACCCTGTGGAGCTGACGTTCGCCCAGCGCGGCTGCACGGTCGAGCAGCCCCACCTCGACGCCGTCAGAACCCTTCGCGCGCCAGGATCAGGGCCATCCGCCGCGCGGCGCGGGCCCGGTGGGAGACGGCCTGCTTGCGCGCGGCGGGCCACTCCGCGACCGTCGCGCCGCCGGGTGGCTCCGAGGCAGGCTCGAAGATCGGGTCGTAGCCGAAGCCGTTGGAGCCGCGCGGCAGGAGGGCGATCCGGCCGGAGAACGTCCCGCGCGTGAGCCGGACCGCGATCCCGCCGCGCGGACCGGCCCGCTCCGGGAGCGCGAGCGCCAGCGCGCACCGGTAGCGCGCACCACGCTCTGCCGGGGGGAGGCCCGCCAGCCCGGCGGGGCGCATCGGCATTCTCGGGTTCTCGCCAGCGCCCTGCACCATCAGCCAGCAGGAGATCGTCAAGAAGGAGCTGACGCTGGTCGGCTCCCGCCTCAACCGCCGCCTGCTGCCGCAGGTGGTCGAGTGGCTGGAAAGCGGCCGACTGAAGCCTGAGTCCATGATCACCCAGGTCTTCCCGGCCCGCGACGCGCACGCCGCCTTCGCCCTCATCGAGAACGACCCCGGCAGCACGGTGAAGGTGCAGTTGAGTTTCGAGGAATAGGCGTCAAGCCCCTCCCCCCTCGCGGGGGAGGGGTTGGGGAGAGGGGG
>CAZKXK010000195.1:0-4688 GCA_964556585.1 uncultured Anaerolineaceae bacterium | reverse complement strand
GGCGGGCCACCTTGCCCGCGCGCTCGAGCTGGTCGATCCCGATGCGGACCGCTGGGTACTCGTGGAATGCCTGGAGGCAGTCGCCCGGCTGCTCGCCGCCACCAGCCGGACCGGCTCCGGACGGCTCCTCGACGCGGCAAACCGGATCCGGATCGAGATCCGTCAGCCCGTCGCACCGACCGAAGCCGGCGACCTGGAGTGGACGCTCGCCCGCAGCGTGACCCTCGACGAACCCGACTCCCGCCGCGATCGTGACCCGTCCGCCGAGCTCGACGCCGCGGCAGCCCACGCCCTCGCCATCGGCCATGCCCGCGACGCCGCCCGGCTGGTCACGGCGCCCCCGCGGAGACGTCGGGCCAGGGGCTGATCTTTCCCCGTCACGGCCCGAACCGGTCACGGCCGGCGATCGATCACGGTGTCCAACCTGCAGTCGGACGACGCCGCGATCACGCTGATCAAGACGCTGCAGCCGAAGCTCTGATCGCCGGCGCGCTAGTGACGGGGCAGATCCGCGCTCGCCCCCCAGGTCAGGCCAAGTGCCTCCGCACGTTCCCGGACGGCGGCGTGGTGGGCGTGCCACGCCGCCCACGTGACGTCCGCCCAGCGGCGTACCTCGCGCGGGACCGCCTCCTGCTCGACGGACGCCACGTCCAGCACCGTCATCGCGTACGAGCCCACCGGAGGGTCCAGCCGGAGGAACGCCCTCGATCCCGCGAGCAGCTGCTGCTTGGCCAGGATCCCGTCGGCGGGTGATCGACCGCGCTCCAGGACCAGGCACAGGCTCACGAGGTGCACCCAGACCGACTGGATCGCGCGTCGCTCCGCCAGGCCCGGGTGCTGGACCGCGTAGACGTCCACGGCGAGGGGCTGGACGGCGGCGATCGCGGGACTGGCGAACGACCGGGCCTGGAATGCTCCCCAGGCGGCCCAGCAGCCCGGGCTCGCACCGAGGTATGCGTGCGTCGGCCCGTCGATGTCCGGCACGAGCGCCCCGCAGCCCGGGCAGGTGATCAGCCTGACCGGGTCAGCCATGATTGGCGCTCGAGGCGACAACGCGACAGGGGGTGCGCATCAACGGAGTGTATGGTGCGACGCGACGCGCCCCCGGCAGAGCTGGGCGCCGTCTCGCCGCCGCCGCGCTTGAGAGCTCGCGGGCTACGAGCGCCGCGGTAGGCTTGTCGCGTGGAACCGGTCCGCGCTCGCGCCATGCTCCGGACAACGGCGATCGGCGCCGCGGCCCTCGCCGGCGCGACCGCGATCGTCGCCGTTCTCCAGGACATCCTCGGTGTCCCGAACCCGGCGGCCGTCTACATCCTGGCGGTGGCGGCTGCTGCGCTCGTCGGGGGGCGCGTGGCCGTGCTGCTGGCGGCGCTCGCTTCCTTTCTCCTCTATGACTTCTTCTTCGTCACCCCGCGCCTGGAGCTCACGGTCGCCGCACCCGGCGAATGGCTGAACCTCGTCCTCCTCCTCGCCGTCGGCCTGCTCGTGGGCCAGATGGCCGCCCTGCTCAGGATCCGCGAGGAGACGGCGGTCGCCCGCGAGCACGAGGCGCGGGCGCTCTTCTCGGTGAGCCGCGAGCTGGCGACCCGGCCTTCCACCGTGGAGGTCCTGCCCCGGATCGTTGAGGTCGTCCGCCGCGAAGCCCATCTCTCACGGGCCTGGATCACCCTGGAGGATGGCGGGCCGCGCCATCGCCCCGTCGCCGACACGGACCCGGGGCCGCCCGCGGTCGAGCCTCCCGGGTTCCGGGTCCTGCGACGCCGGCCGGGGGACGAACCAGCCGAGTGGGTCGCGGTCCACACCGGCAGGCTGCCCGCGGCCGAGCGCCGAAAGTCCGCAGGGGACGCGTACCGGGTCGGGATCGAGGCCGGCGGTCGGACCCTCGGCTCGCTGTGGGCGCTCCGGCGGCGCGAGGACGGCGGCCCAGGTGCGACGGAGACGCGCCTGCTCAGCGCCGTCGCCGACCAGGTGGGCCAGGCGCTGGAGCAGGACCGCCTGGCCGCGGCAGCGCGGGACGCGGACATCGCACGGGAGAGCGATGCGCTCAAGAGCGCGCTTCTGCAGTCTGTTTCCCACGACCTGCGCACGCCGCTGGCATCGATCCGGGCGGCTGCCGGCAGCCTCATGGACGAGGAGGTGGAGCTCGGGACAGAGGATCGCCGGGCGACGGCGGTGATGATCGACCGGGAGGCCGATCACCTGAACCGGGTGGTGACCAACCTGCTGGACCTGAGCCGGGTGGAGGCGGGGGGGCTGCGCGTGGAGCGCGAAGTCTACGACCTCGCGGACCTCCTGGAGCCGACCCTGGAGCGCTCACGCCGTCGACTCGCCCGCCACGAGCTGGAGGTGGCGCTCGGGGACGTCCCGCCGGTGGAGGTCGACGCCGTGCTCCTGGACCAGGTGATGGCGAATCTCCTCGAGAACGCCGCCAAGTACACGCCGCCGGGGACGCGTGTCCGGGTGAGCGCGCGCCAGGCACCGGACGCGCGGTTCGTGCGGATCACCGTGGAGGATTCGGGTCCGGGCGCGCCGGCCACCGCCTTGCCGCACCTCTTCGAGAAGTTCTACCAGGTCCCCGGGCGCTCGGCCGGGTCACGGAGTGGGACCGGGATCGGCCTGGCCGTGGTGCGCGGCTTGACCGAGGCGCTCGGCGGTCGCGTCGCCGCGCGACGCTCGGAGCTGGGCGGCCTTGCGGTGGACGTGGACGTTCCGGCGGCACGGGAGGACCAGGAGTGAGTGAGGCGCCACGGTGAGCGGCCAGGCGCCGGGCGCCGCCATTCCCATCCTCGTGGTCGAAGACGACGAACCGACGCGAACAGCCCTCCGGCGCGACCTCGGCGCGCGCGGTTTCGACGTGGAGGAGGCCCCGGACGGCCGGACCGCGCTCCTGCGGTGGGAGGCCCGCCGGCCTGCGCTCGTCCTGCTGGACCTGGGGCTCCCCGACATGGATGGCGTCGTCGTCCTGCGCCGGATCCGGCGGGATGCGACCACGCCGGTCGTGATCCTCTCGGCGCGGGACGCGGAGGCGGCCAAGATCGAAGCCCTGGAGTCCGGCGCCGACGACTACCTGACGAAGCCCTTCTCGACCGGCGAGCTCCAGGCGCGGATCCGGGCCGTGCTGCGGCGCGCGTCAGGCCCGGCCGCCGACGCCGGTGGGCGGATCGCGGTGGGCGCTCTGGTCATGGACCCACTGGCCCACCAGGTGACGATTCACGGCGAGGTGGTCCCTCTGACCCCGCGCGAGTTCGAGATCCTCGCGGTCTTCCTCGCCCACCAGGGTCGCCTGGTCACCCGCGGGCGGCTCCTCCGTGCGGTGTGGGGCCAGGCATACCAGGGCGAGCATCACTACGTCCACGTCCACGTGAGCAAGCTGCGCCGCAAGATCGCCGCGGCCGATCCTGCCGGGGAGCTGCGCGACCTGGTGACCGCGGAGCCCGGCGTCGGCTACCGGGTCCGCGCCGCGGAAACGCCGACCGGCTGAGGAGGCTGGCCCTCGCCGGTACTCGCCGGCCCTTCCCGGCCCTCGCCGGCCCGGCGTGTTGAGCGCTTGTTGAGCGGCGGGTCCCCGCATTCGGGCGTCGCCTCTTGGACGCTGGGTCGACGATCGGTCCGTGAATCACGTCGATGGCGATGCGGCAGGCGCCGCGAGCCGTGCGCTGGAACGGGAAGTCGCCCTCATCGAGAGCGCCATCGAGATGGTGGCGGAAGGGCACGCGTCCCGGATGGAGGTCGGCGGCCTCTCCTTCGGTGACGCCCTCCTCGACCATGCCCGCCGCGCGGGCGCCGAGCGTTGGGTCCGGGTGACGCCGCGCTGGGGGCTCGGCGAGGAGGGCCTCGCCATGGTCTTCGAGCCGATCGAGGCGGAGGAGGGAACGCCTGATGACTGAGCGCCGCCTTCTCATCGTGGAGGACGACGAGCCGCTGCGGTCGATCGTGGCACGCCACCTCCGGGCGCGCGGCTGGGTCGTCGTCGAGGCCACGTCGGCCGAGGAGGCGACCCTGGCGCTGGCGGACGGCCCGCGCCCGGCGCTCGTCCTCCTGGACATCAACCTGCCGGGCGAGACCGGCTGGGACCTGCTCCGCCGCGGCGCCGTGGGCGGCCCCGGTGGCCCCCCGGTCGTCGTGGTGACGGCGACCACCATCGGCCCGCGGCGGCTCCGCGAGTTCGGCGTCGCAGGCTACCTGCCAAAGCCATTCGCGCTCGAGACGCTCCTCGAAGTGAGCGAGCGGTTCGCTGCGCCTCCGGGTCCAGGCCCGGACAAGCGGGTGCACCCGGACGGTGCGCCCGAACCCACGTTGGAGGACGGTGGATGACCGATATCGTGATCCTGCTCATCGGCACGGGCTGCGGGCTGTTCTTCGCCGGGCTGCTGGTGCTGTGCGACCGGGTGCGCGGATGAACATCCTCGACGTCGTGGCAGGCCTCGCCGCCGCATTCATCTTCATCTACCTGTTGTGGGCGCTCCTGCGGCCCGAGGACTTCTAGCCGTGCCCGCCGCAGACCTCGTCACGCTGGTCATCTTCGCCGGCCTGATCCTTCTCATCACGCCGATCCTCGGCGCCTACATCCACCACGTGATGGAGGGCGAGCGCACCGTCCTGAGCCCCGTCCTGCGCCCCGTTGAGCGCGCGATCTACCGCGCCTGCGGGATCGACGAGACGGCCGAGCAGGACTGGAAGGGCTACGC
>CAZKXK010000194.1:2242-4692 GCA_964556585.1 uncultured Anaerolineaceae bacterium | reverse complement strand
GGGGCGGCGGCGACGCCAGGGGCGACGCGATGAGCGAAGACGCCGCGCACGCGCCGGGGGCGCCAGGCGCCGCGCCCACCTGGTCGAGCAGCGAGAAGGACGCGGTCGGGACGTCCCACTTCTCGAGCCGGGTGTGGTTCACCGTCGGTCACGGGATCCTGAACGAGATCTACTGGCCAAGGGTGGACCGGCCCCAGGTCCGCGACCTGGGGTTCATCGTCGCCGACGACAACGGGTTCTGGAGCGAGGTGAAGCGGGACGCGACGCGCGAGGTGCGCTCCCTGGAGCCGGGCGTCCCCGCGATCATCACCACCCACCGTCATCCCCGCTACGCGCTGACCCTGCGCATCTGCGCCGACGACCACGCGGACGTCATCCACATCGAGGCGCGCCTCGATGATCCGCGCAACGCATCGGATCCCGATCGCCGCGCGCATCCCCTCCGCCTGTATCCGCTGCTTGCGCCGCACCTGGGATTCAGCGGCCTCCATAACAGCGCCTGGACCGGCACGTACAAAGGTCGGCCCATGCTGTTCGCCCGGGACGGAGCGGCTGCCCTCGCCCTCGCCTCGGACCCGGGCCCGACCCGCCAGAGCGTCGGCTACGTCGGCGCCTCGGACGGCTGGCAGGACTTCGCGGCGAACGGGCGGATGGCCTGGACCCACGCCATGACGGACGCCGGCAACGTGGCGGGCATGACGGAGCTGATCCTTGCGGACGGTGTCGCCCACCTCGCCCTGGGGTTCGGGACGCGGCCCGAGGAGGCCGGGCTGGAGGCCTGTGCCGCTTTGGCGGGCCATTTCGAGAGCGCCTGGGTCGAGTATGTCGGCAACTGGCACGGGTTCCTCCGGACCCTGGGGAGTCCCCCGGCGCACATCTCGGCGGAGGAGCGCGACCTCTACCTGACGTCCGCGGCGGTCCTCCGCACCCACGCCGATCGCACGGTTCCGGGCGCGATCGTCGCCAGCCTGTCCATCCCCTGGGGGAACACCCGCAACGATCTCGGCGGGTACCACCTGGTCTGGTCACGGGACCTCGTCGAGTCGGCGGGTGCGCTCGTGGCGCTCGGCGCCGGGCGAACCGCGCGGCGCACGCTGGCGTATCTCGTCGCCACCCAGGAGCCCGACGGCTCGTGGGTCCAGAACCAGTGGGTGGACGGCGTGGCGTACTGGTCGGGCGTCCAGCTCGACGAGGCCGCCTATCCCATCCTGCTGGCCGGCGCGCTCCGCCGTGGCGGCGCCGCCGAGATGCACGGCCTGACTGGCACGGACGCGGCCGCCTTCGAGCACCTGCTCACGGAGGACGCGCTGGAGCGCATGATCACGGCGGCCGCCCGCTTCATCGCCCGGACGGGACCGGCGACCGGGCAGGATCGCTGGGAAGAGAACGCCGGGCTGACGCCCTCCACCCTCGCGCCGGTCGTCGCGGCGCTCGTCGTGGCTGCCGACCACCACCCGGAGCCGGCCGCGACCTACCTGCGCGAGCTCGCCGACGACTGGAACGCCTCGATCGAGGACTGGACCTACGCGCGCGGGACGAGGCTCGCGAGCGAGCACGGCGTGGATGGCTACTACGTCCGGATCGCCTCACCCGACGTGCTGGCAGGCGCCCCGATCTCGACGCCCGTCCCGGTGCGCAACCAGCCGCCCGAGGCGTCCATGACGCCGGCCGACGAGATGGTCGGCACCGACTTCCTGGCCCTCGTTCGCTTCGGCCTGCGGATGGCCGACGACCCGCCGATCCTCGCGACGCTCGCGGTCACCGACGCGCTCCTCCGTACCGAGACGCCCAGCGGACCCGCCTGGCACCGCTACAGCGGCGACGGCTACGGGGAGCACGAGGACGGGAGCGCCTTCGACGGGACCGGGATCGGCCGCGGCTGGCCGCTCCTGGTCGGCGAGCGCGGCCACTACGAGCTGGCGGCGGGTCGGGATGCGGGACCCTACCTCGAGACGATGCGCCGGATGGCGTCGGGCGGCGGGATGCTGCCCGAACAGGTCTGGGACGCCGGCCCGATCCCCGACCGCGGCCTGCTCCCGGGCCGTCCCAGCGGCTCGGCGATGCCCCTTGCCTGGGCGCACGCGGAGTACGTGAAGCTGCTCCGCTCGATCGCCCTGGGCCACGCGATCGACCGGCCCGCCGCCGCCTGGCACCGCTACCACGGCGTGGCGCCGAAGGCGACGCGAGCGACCTGGCGCTTCGCGGCCCCGCGCCCCACGATGGTCGAGGGGCGGGTCCTGCGCCTGGAGCTGCTGGCCCCGGCCCGCGTGCGCTACAGCCTGGACGGCTGGCGGACCTGGACGGACATCGATGCTCGTGACACCGGCGTGGGAGTGTGGGTGGCCGACGTCCCCGGCTCGGAGCTGCTCCCGCCCGGCGGGGCGGTGGAGTTCACACCCTGGTGGCCGGACGCCGGTCGCTGGGAGGGGCGCAACCTCCGGGTCACGGTG
>CAZKXK010000194.1:0-2142 GCA_964556585.1 uncultured Anaerolineaceae bacterium | reverse complement strand
GCCTGACGTCCGCGGCGCCCGTGGCCATCGTCATCTTCCTGGTGACGATCGGCCTGGTGATCGCGCGCCCGCGGCGACTCACCGAGGCGCGGGCCGCGCTCATCGGCGCCGCGGTCATGGTGCTGGCCGGGCTGGTTGCACCGGTCGATGCGGCGACGAACGTGGCGGGCCACTGGAACGTCCTGCTCTTCTTCGTGGGCCTGACCGGGGCGGCGGCGGTCGCCGAGCGGAGCGGCCTGTTCGAGGCGCTCGCCGGCACCTCTGCGCGCCTCTCGGGTGGACAGCCGCGGAGGCTCCTGGTGGCGGTCGTGATCGCCGGCGCGGTCGTCGCCGCGCTCCTCTCGAACGACGCGGCGGCGCTCGCGCTGACGCCCGTCGTCTACGTGCTGGTGACGCGCTTCGGGCTCGAGCCGCTGCCCTACGTACTTGCCTGCACGTTCGTGGCCGACGCGGCGTCGCTCGCGCTGCCGGTCAGCAACCCGGTGAACGTGATCGTGACCGCCGACCTCGGCATCAGCGCGATCAGCCTCGCGCCGGTTCTTCTCCCGGCCGCGCTCGCGGCGGTCGTCGCCCTGCTCGTCTGCCTGCTCGTGATCTACCGGCGCGATCTGCCGAGTGCGTCGCCCATCCTGCCCGCCACGGACTCGTGGGTCTCCTGGTCCGGCATCCCGCGACCGCTGCTCGCCTCGTTCGGGGTCGCGGTCATGATCTTCGCGGTCGCGTCCGCCCTGGACCTGCCGCTCGGTCTCGCGATGACCGTCGCCTGGCTGCTCCTCCTCGTCGTGGAGCGGCTGGGGGGCCGCCTGGTCGGGCCGCTTACGGGCATCGGCTGGTCGCTGCTCGTCTTCGTCGCCGCCATGGGGGTCCTCGTCGATGGGCTCTCCTCGGCTGGCGTGACTGCCTGGCTGGCGAGCCTGGTCCTGGGGCCCGTGCGCGACACCCCCGCGGCGGTGATGGCGGTCTCGGCCGCGGCGGGCGCGGTCGGGGCGAACCTGTTCAACAACCTGCCGGCCGCCTTCGTGCTGGCGGACGCCGTCCACGGTGCGGGCCTGAGCGCGGCAAGCGCGCACGCCGCAGCCATCGGGACCATCATCGGCGCGGATCTCGGACCCAACTTGACGCCCGTCGGATCGGTCGCCACGCTGCTGTGGTTCGTGCTCCTGCGCCAGCGAGGCTTGGAGGTGTCGACGTGGAGCTACATCCGCATCGGGCTCATCGTGACCCCGATCACGATCCTCGCGGCGCTCGCGGTGGGGTTGCTGCTGGGAGTGCCCCGCTGATCGTCCGGGCGGGCCGACGATGAGCGATGTGCGGCGCGTGCTGGTGGCCCTCGCCGGCGCCGAGGACCCGGCGCTCGTGCCCGAGCTGGCCGGCGTGCTGGGTCCCGGGTTCCCGACGCTGGAGATCCGGCTCCTTCACGTCGTGGACTCCGGGCCCCGGGCCCTGCTCCTGATCGGTCCCCTGCCCCGCCGGGGACCCTGGCCCAAGTCCCCCGACGTCGCGATCCAGCAGCGCATGGCCGATGCCGAGGACGAGGGGTCGACCGCGCTCCTGGCCGCGTGGCGTGACCGGTTCTCAGCGGGGCTGCCCGGGGCGACGATCTCCACGGAGGTTCGACGGGGCCAGCCGGAACACGAGATCATCGCCGGGACAAAGGAGTATCGCGCCCAGGCGGTGGTCCTCTGCCCACGGCCCCGGACAGGCGCCACCGAATCGGGACCGAGGAGCGTCGGCCACGTGGCGCGCTTCGTGGTCGACCACGCCCTCGTGCCCGTCGTGCTGATGCGACACCCGGCCTGACGTCGAGGCCGGCTCGCCCGGACCCACCATGCGGAGACCTCCATGTCCGAGTGGATCTACTTCATCCACCCTCCCCGCGACGACTTCGCGGCAACGATGACGTCGGCAGAGCAGGCGGCCTGGGCCGCCCACTTCGAACGGCTTCAGCGCCTCTTCGCGGAAGGACGCATCGTCCTCGTCGGACCCACGCTGGGCAGGACCAACACCGGGATCGCCGTGTTCGAGGCGCCCGACGAGGAGACGGCCCGGCGGACCATGGAGGAGGATCCGGCGATCGCCGGCGGCTTCGCTCGGGGCGAGCTGCGCCCGTTCCGGGTCTCGCTGCTCCGCGGGCGCGACTGA
>CAZKXK010000193.1:0-4694 GCA_964556585.1 uncultured Anaerolineaceae bacterium | reverse complement strand
CGTTTGGGGCAGGGTGGACAGCGACGATCTCGGCGCCATCGACGTCGATCTGGCAGAGGATTTCGCGCAGGGCTTCTTCCCGCACCTGATCGCGCACCGCCGGGTTGCGCCACAGCGTCCCGAACTCCCCCAGGAGTCGAGGGAGGACCGTTTCGGGGGCGGGCGGGCGATGTCCTGTGGAAGGCCGTCGATGAGGCTCGGCTCCTCGAAGGCGACCTGTTCATCACCAGCGCGGTTGCCTGCCGTCCTCCTCACGGTCCCCCCCTCTGCCAAGGCCATCCACGCTTGTCAAGGGCGGCTTGTCCACTTGTGCGTCACGGCCGGTTGGCAAATCCCCCGCGTGGAGGGGCACCCGCTTCACGGCGCGACGCCGGCCGTCGAAATGGAGCTGAGGACTGTCTCGGGCTGGCTCAGCCGCGCCGAAGGGCCCGCCGGAGGCGCTCGACCAGGGAGGGGCGATGATCACGGGCTGTCTGCCCAGCCCTCTCGGCCTCCACCTGGAGGGCTTGAGCGGTGTAGATCGCGTCCCATTCCTGAGCGCGCAACTCGACATCAAATGGGTGGTCGCCCGGAGGGGGGACGGCAGGCATCGGGATTCCCTAGTTGCTGATCGTCGGCGCGGATCCGGCTATTCCCGAGGGGCCGTGGCCGCCCGACGTTTCGTTCGTCTACGGCCAGGGTTGCGACTCGCACGCGGGTAGTCAAGCATAGCCCCGCCTATTGAGTCGCTGGGCGAGGCGCCGGGTCCGGGGGTCCTGTCGGCCGTATAGTGTCGGTGCTTTCATCCGAGGTGTTGGGATAGAGATCCCAGCGGGCATGGACAGGCTGCCATGCGGCTGCTCGGGCTCGCGCTCGGTCCTTCATCTGACGCTGCACCACCCGTTGGCCTACATCGTCGGCGGCATCATCGGAGCCATCGGCAACATCATTGGCGGGCATGAGGCAGGACGTGGACACGTGGAAGTTCTACGACGTCACACACCGTGACCACGTGGTCTGCAACCCCTCCAGCCCCGCGAGACTCGACGAGCTGATCGCTCTCCTGGATCTCCCACCCGACCCGCGGGTCCTGGACATCGCGTCGGGCAAGGGCTGGTTCTTGTGCCGGCTCGCCGAGCGGTGCGGAGGCCCCCAGGGTGCCGGTGTCGGCGGGGTGGCGATCGATGTTTCCCCGTTCGTCGTCGCTGAGCTGCGGGATGCGGTGCGGGAGCGCGTCCCGCGGGCGGAGCTGACGATCCTCGAGCAGGATGCCGCCACCTATCGTCCCGCGCCGGCATCCTTCGATCTCGCGGCGTGCGTCGGCGCGAGCTGGATCTACGGGGGCCTGCGCCGGACGCTCGCCGCCCTCGCCGCCGCCGTGCGTCCGGGTGGCCAGGTGCTCGTCGGTGAGCCGTTCTGGCGCCACGAGCCCGACGCGGAGTACCTCGCCTGGGCCGATATGTCGCGGGATCTCTGCGGCACCCACCCGGAGAACGTCGCCGCCGGCGAGGAGGCCGGCCTCGTGCCGCTCCTCGCGTGGGTCAGCACCCCCGAAGAGTGGGATCGCTACGAGACGCTCCAGTGGCGCGCCGCGGCACGGTACGCCGCGGCACATCCGGACGATCCCGACCTCGCCGAGCTCCTCGCTCGGGTCGCACGGGCCCGTCACGAATACCTGGTCTGGGGCCGCGACACGCTGGGATGGGCGCTGTACCTCTTCGCAGTGCCGACCCGCACAGCCTCCTGATCCGGTCGCCGGCCGCCCCTAGAGCGCCCCTTCGAGGTAGGCCTCCTCATGGTGCAAACCGGCGTCAAGGCCGATCTCCTCCACGCCCGGCGTGACGCGGACCGGAGTCACCCTGTCGATGAGCCACAGCATCCCGTACGTGAAGCCGAACGCCCAGGCCGACGACAGCAACACAGCGGCAAGTTCGTGCACGAAGAAGGTCGGGTTGCCCGCCAACAGGCCATCGGCGCCGTTGGGATTGAATACCGTCGTGGCGAAGAGCCCGAGCATGACGATTCCGAGGAACCCGCCGACGCCGTGAACGCCCCATACGTCGAGGGCATCGTCCCAGCCCATGCGGTTCTTGAGAGCCACAGCGCCGAAGCAGACGACGCCCGAGACGATTCCGATCAGGCAGGCCGTCGTTGGCGCGACGTACCCGGCGGCGGGTGTAATCGTGGCAAGACCCGCGACCGCGCCGGTGAGGAGCCCGAGGAAGCTGGGACGCTTCTCGAAGATCCAGGACGCGAATAGCCACGCCATGGCCGCGAACGAGGCTGCCACGTCAGTATTGAGGAAGGCGACGGCGGTGGTTGCGTCAACCCGAAACTCTGAGCCCGCGTTGAAGCCATACCAGCCGAACCAGAGCAGCCCGGTGCCCAAGGCGACGAGCGGGATGCTGTGGGGTCCTCGGTCGGTGACCGCGCGGCGACCCACGTAAAGGACCGAGGCGAGCGCGGCCAGTCCCGCCGTGTTGTGGACAACGATGCCGCCCGCGTAGTCGAGCACGCCCCACGTCGCGAGCAGCCCGCCGCCCCAGATCATGTGGACGAACGGGAAGTAGACGAAGAGCAGCCAGCCCGTCAGAAAGGCGATGTACGCCTTGAAGGTCACCCGGTTGGCGAAGGCACCCGTGATCAGAGCCGGGGTAATGATGGCGAACATCATCTGGTAGGCCACGAAGACGAGTTCGGGGATCGAATGGTTGAGTGGGGCCGGGCTCGTGAGGGTCACACCGTTGAGGAAGGCCTTGTCGAGGTTACCGATGACCCCGCCGGCGCCGCCCGAGAAGCACAGCGAGTAGCCGACCGCGAACCAGATGACCGTGGTCCAGCCCATCGAGACGAAGCTCTGGATCATGATCGCGAGGACGTTCTTGCGGCCGACCAGGCCGCCGTAGAAGAAGGCGAGCCCCGGGGTCATCAGCATCACGAGGCTGCTGCAGAGCAGCATGAAGCCGGTGTTGCCTGTGTCGAGCCCGGGCATGGAGGAGTCTCCTTTCGGCGTCCGGCCCGCCCAGAACAGCAGGCGCAAACGGACGAAGCGCACTGCCAGCCAGGCGGTGCGCTTTTCTTGGCGCCGGGATAGCACACCGCCGAGGCGCCCGCAAGTGCCTTGCGTAGCCGTGAAGGCCGGGAGCAAGCGGCTCGTAGCCGACGGCTTCGGACCAGCCCCGCGCCTCGTGGACTACCTGGGGATGCGGGCCAACGTCACGATCGACTGGACCGTCCGCGAGAACGTGCGCGCCCAGCTCCGGGTCCTCGTCAAGCGGATCCTGCGGAAGCACGGGTACCCGCCCGACAGGCAGGCCCGGGCGACGGAGCTCGTGCTGGAGCAGGCCGAGGTCCTGTCGGAGCTCTGGGCGGTCGCGTGAACGCAGACCAGCGCTCCGTCATGCCCCAAGCGTGCGGGCGGAGGGCCGCGGTCTCTATTCGGCCGATTGGTCATGGTCGGCGTCGGACCCTACGAGCCAGGCGATGGCGATGGCGCGGGCTGGAAGGTGCACACCTTGTTGGGTGGGAAGTCGGCGTTCAGCGCGACGTCGTCGAGCGGCCGGAGGGTGACTCCCGTGGAGCACTCACCCCGGGGCGCGCCCGCGACGCCGCTGCTGTACGGCGCCAACCATGCGGTGATCGAGTATCCACCGGCGGGCAGGACGAGCGGTCCTGAGCCGTATCCGCCACCGTAGGTCGTGTAGCCCGCTCCGCCCGACGAGCCGCCCGGCACCATGCCCTCGTAGACCACCGTGCCGTCGCCAGACGCCACCCGGTAGAAGGCCAGCACGTCGCCCGCACAGCACTCGACCCCGTGAACGGTGGCCATCTGCCACAACCGTGCCGGCTGGTAGTCCGAGGCCAGTTTCAGCGGATGGCTGTCGATGACCTTCCCGGTGGCGTCGTCAATCAGCCACACGATCTCTGGGCGCACCCCTTGGGCGTCCGACCCGGCAGCCGGCTGGAGCGATCGCACCAGCCACACGACGCCGTTGCCAGCGAGGTTCCAGCGCGGGTCGACGGTAGCGATGTCGCCGGCCCTGAACGCCGCCCCGGTCAGCAGATCATCGCCGAGTCCGATCGCGGCCGCGACCTCGGCGAGGGTCATCCTGGGCGTGATCGCCTTGCCCGTCTGCTGGTCTCCGGTCTGTGGATCCGTCGGCGGGACGTCGTGGCCATTCGCCCAGGCGATCCGGTCGACGACGAATGCGCTTGCGCACTGGGCCTGGGTCGCGGCGGTGCACTGCCACTGCCGGGCGTCGCCAGCGTGGCCGATGAGCACCAGGGCAGCCGGCTCGCCGGTTGCGCCCCCCGTCAGGAACGACCCCAAGTCCCCGCTCGTCTCGGTCATGAAGAAGGGCGCCAGGTTCGTTCCGGATGGCTGGCTGCAGCTCATGCCATTGGAGCCCTCCGGCTGGCACAGCTGCGCAGTGGAGCGGGTGTCGGTGAAGGCCACGTATCGGCACCAGCCCTCCAGCGGGCCGATGTACCGACCGGGATACGGGCAGGGCAGAGCCATCGAGTTGTAGAAGCCGGCCACCGCGACGGCCTGGCCGTCGAGCTTGCCCGACCGGAGCAGCTCGTCGGCGCTGGCAACGCTGATCACCGGCATTCCGGCGACCTTCGATGGGAACGCGCCGGCCGACGGCACGGGCGAGACCGTCGCGGAAGGCGAGGCGCTGACGCTCATGGACGGCGACGTGGTGGCGCCGGCG
>CAZKXK010000192.1:0-4716 GCA_964556585.1 uncultured Anaerolineaceae bacterium | reverse complement strand
GCTCGGGCGGGGACGGCGGCGTGAGCGCGTCCACCGCGTAGTGAACCGGATCACCCTCCTGGACCCCCGTCGGCCAGGGTGCCGGGCGGTTGTCTCGGTCGGGACGGCTCCCAACATGCCGGATCAGCACGACCCACATCGCCGCGTACAGCACTAGGAGCGGGATCCAGGCGGGCACGCGCAGAACCCTCGAGGCGATTTCGACGTTGGCCCGTTGGATTCTCCGCCGCCCATCCACGATGCGCAAGGGTGTGTCGACGATCCCGGAGTCGTGACCCAGACCGGCAGGGCCGGACGCGTCGATGGGGCGCCTCAGATCTGGATCGTCGACGAGGCCGAAGCGAAGCAGTACTGACACGTCCGCCGGTCCCGCGGCGAACCGCGGGGCGGTCAGGGCCGGCGGCGTGGCTGGGTAGCGGCACGCACGGTGCCAGCCCGGCTACGCCGCCGAGCTCAGCAGCATCAGCGCGACGTAGACCACCACGATGACGACGGCCACGTAGACCCAGAGCGGAAGACGGCCGCGCGCCCGGCGAGTGCGCGGGGCCGTGATCCCACCGCCGGGGTTGAGATCCTGGCGGCCTTCGGCTCCGGGGCCGGCCTGGCTGCGGAACGTGTTTGGCGCCCGCTGGTCGCGCAGGGTGTTGGGTTTGACTTCGGTGGACCCGCTCGGCCTGTACGTCATGCGACGCCTCTTGACTGCCGGCCGGAACCGGCCTGGCGCCTGTCAAGCCTGCCACCGGGACGCAAGGACTGCAGGATGTGGTGCCAGCGCTCCCCGGGCGTCGCACGCGGAAACGCGATCGACCGCGGCACGATCTCGGCGGCGCCCGCCGGCCACTCGAGACTACATGGCGACCGCAGATAGATGTGGATGGCACTGCACGAACCGCCGAACGGCCCTTGGGCCAGGCGGGTCACGGGATCATGGTTCACGTGTCGGGGTGTCGATGCCAGGGGCATGTCGAAGCGCGGGCCGATCGGGTCGCCGGGCCGCGCGGAGTCGCTGGCGGATCGCGGTTCGTCGGCCCGGTGGAGGCGCACCATGGCGCTCCAGCATCCAACCCTCGGGAAGAGGGTGGCGTCCAACCAGGATCTCGTCCGCGCGCTCCTGATCGTCGCGGCCGTCATCGTGCTGATGATCGTCCTGACCGCGGTCTTCGGCGTCCAGCAGACCGGCCCGTCCTACCAGATCGTGCCGGATCCGGCCAGCGGTCTCGGCCTTCCGTTCTGAGGGTTCGGCCGCCTCGACCGGGCAGCTGACGCGGCCAGGAGACCGGCCGCGTCAGACCTCCATGACCGGTTGCGTGGTCCTCAGGCGCGTTGATCCGTGCTCGGCTTCTCCCACAGGTTGACGCCGCTGTCGACCGCGTAGAGGTCGATCTCGGCGAGCTCGTCGACTGAGAAGGCCATCCCGGCCAGCGCCCCGACGTTCTCCCTGACCTGCGCGGGCGAGCTCGCGCCGATCAGCGTGGAGGTGACCCGCGGATCGCGCAGCACCCACGCGTAGGCCATCTGGGCAAGGGTCTGGCCGCGCCGCAGCGCGATCTCGTTGAGCGCCCGGACGCGCGCAAGGTTCTGTTCGCTCAGCATCTCCCGCTCGAACGAGTCGCCACCGGGGCGGTTGATGCGCGCGTCGGCGGGGATTCCGTCGAGGTACTTGCTCGTGAGCAGCCCCTGGGCGACGGCCGTGAACGCGATCATCCCGGCGCCGGTGCCCTCGAGCGCATCGAGAAGCTCCGGCTCGACCCACCGGTTGAACAGGTTGTACGACGGCTGGTGGATCAGCAGCGGTACCCCCTCCGAGCGCAGGATCTCGGCCGCCTCGCGCGTCTTGGTCGCCGAGTACGACGAGATCCCGACGTAGAGGGCCTTGCCCTGCCGGACCGCCGTGGCGAGTGCTCCCATGGTCTCCTCGAGCGGCGTGTCGAGGTCGAACCGGTGTGAGTAGAAGATGTCGAAGTAGTCGACACCCACGCGGCGAAGGCTCTGGTCCAGGCTCGCCAGCACGTACTTGCGCGACCCGCCGCCCTGGCCGTACGGGCCCGGCCACATGTCCCAGCCTGCCTTGCTGGAGATGATCAGCTCGTCCCGGTGCGCAGCGAGGTCCTCGCGCAGGATCCGCCCGAAGTTGCGCTCGGCGCTGCCGTAGGGCGGGCCATAGTTGTTGGCAAGGTCGAAGTGGGTGATCCCGAGGTCGAACGCGGTGAAGACGATGTCGCGCTGCGTGGCCAGGGGCGTGTGGTCACCGAAGTTGTGCCACAAGCCGAGCGAGAGCAATGGAAGACGCAGCCCGCTCCGCCCGCAGAAGCGATAGGTCATGCGCTCGTAGCGTCCGGGTTCAGGCAGATAGGTCATGGTCGGTCCTCCGGCGTGGGGCGGGCACCTCGACGAGGCTTCGATTCGGACGGCGCATTGAGGCCGGACGACCCGGGGCGCTCGGGGGCCTTGCGGCACGCCCTGATTGTCCATCGGGGACGGTCGCCCCGTGAAGACGCGATGGCATCCGGCCGGTCCGCGGCACCTGCACTTTCACGTAAACGGCAGGGTTGCGCTAGGATTCCCGCGTGAGGTCCAGGAACCTGCAGATGGCGGCCGTTGACCGGCTCCGGCGCCTCGACGGGCGGCCGTGAGGAACCCCGTCCGGCAGCGCGTGAACCCTGCCCACCCGGGCTATCGCTGGTGGGTGCTGGTGGTGACCAGCATCGGCGCGCTGATGGCCTCGCTGACGGGCGGCACCCTGATCATCGCCCTGCCGGACATCCTGCGCGACCTCCACACGGACATCTTCAGCCTGCTCTGGATCGTCGTCGGCTACACCCTCGTCGCCACGGTGCTCGTCCTGAACGCGGGGCGGGTGGCCGACATGGTGGGTCGCGCCCGCTCCTACACCCTGGGCTTTGCCATCTTCACGGCGGCGTCCGTCTTCTGCGCCCTCGCGCCGGACGCGACCCAGCTGATCGCGTGGCGTCTCGTCCAGGGCGTCGGCGGCGCGCTCCTGATGGCCAACGCCACCGCGCTGGTCACCGACGCGTTCCCGCGCATCGAGCTGGGCAAGGCCCTCGGCATCAACGCCATGGTCATCGGCGCGGGCGCGATCATGGGCCCCATCCTCGGCGGCTGGCTGACCGGGTTCGGCTGGCGAACCATCTTCTGGTTCAACGTCCCGATCGGGCTCATCGGGCTCGCGGCGGCCGGCCTGATCCTGGTGGAGCAGGGAACGCGCGACCGAAGGGTCGAGATCGACTGGGTGGGCTCGCTCCTCTACTTCGTCGGCCTGATGGGCCTGATGATGGCCCTGGCCTTCGGCGGCGTGTACGGCTGGACGACCTGGTGGGTCGTCGGCGGGTTCCTCGCCTTCGTGGTGGCGGCACCGATCTTCCTGTGGGTGGAAGGGCACCACCACGCCCCGTTGCTGGACCTGTCGCTCTTCCGGGACCGGCTCTTTGCCATGGGCAACCTGACCGGCTTTCTCAATGCGATCGCCCGCAACGGGGTCCTGTTCCTGCTGGTCTTCTACCTCCAGGGCGCCCGCGGCGAGGACCCGGTGACGGCCGGGCTGATGCTCGCGCCGCTCGCGATCGGGCTGGTGGTGCTCTCCCCGATCAGCGGCGTGCTGGCCGACCGCTACGGCTCGCGCGCGCTCGCGACGGCGGGCATGGTCATCACGGGCCTGGGCCTGGCGGGCCTCATGACGCTGACGACGACGACCCCCTACTGGCAGCTCGCGTTCTGGCAGCTGGTCGTGGGAGCGGGCTCCGGGATCTTCAACTCGCCCAACACGAGCGCGGTCATGGGCGTCGTGCCGCCGAACAAGCGGGGTGCCGGGGCGGGCACGCGGATGATGCTGATGCAGTCCGGCTTCGTCGTGTCCATCGCGCTGGCGATCGGGCTGGTCTCGGCGTCGATGGACCCGAAGGTCCTGGTCGCCGTCTTCTCCGGCACCCAGATCGGCGGCAACGGGATCAGCCTGGCGCCCTTCATCAACGCCCTGCACATGGCCTTCCTGGCGGGCGTGGTGGCCAGCGCACTTGGGGCGGTCGCCTCGCTCATGCGCGGCGAGCACCGCTCCTACGTGGGCGCCGACGAGCCGGTCAGGCTGGAGGCCGAGCGGGCGACCTGATCTCGGGGCTGGCCTGCTGCTCAGCCGGTGGCCGTCCACTCGGGCCCCAGGCGGGCCCACATCTTGACGCCGATCGGGCCCTCGGCCAGACTCGCCATCTTCAGACCCGGGTCGGCCTCTCAGCCGGCACCGGACCAGACAAGGGGGGCGCGATGAACCTGAACAGCATCCTGATCGGATCCGGGGACCCGCAGGGCCTGAGCAACTACTACACGAAGCTCTTCGGCCCGCCCGTCTGGAACGAGGGTGGATACCTCGGGTGGCAGCTCGGCACGGGCTTCCTCACCGTCGGGCCGCACGACCAGGTCAGCGGCCGCAACGCGCAGCCGGGACGGCTGATCTGGAACATCGAGACCCCCGACGTGAAGGGTGACTTCGAGCGGTTCAAGGCGGCCGGAGCCACCGTGGTCCAGGAGCCGTACCAGCCCGGTGAGGTGGCCGAGGCCTGGATCGCCACGTTCTCCGATCCCGACGGCAACTACTTCCAGCTCATGAGCCCGATGCCGATGTAGCCGTGTCCCGGGGCCCGCAACCCGCCCCGGAGCATCGTGCCCGCCGGGGGCCCATGGTATTGGGCTCCCGGCCGCGACGAA
>CAZKXK010000191.1:0-4783 GCA_964556585.1 uncultured Anaerolineaceae bacterium | reverse complement strand
ACGGCCGGGCTCGTTCTCGCCGGCGCGCTCGCGGTGCTCGTGATCGCCGTGATGGTTCCGGGCGCGCCGGCGCAGGCCGGCAGCTGGCTCAACCCGGCCTTCCCGTTCCTGTTCGCGGCAGCCGGGGCAGGCACGATCGTGATGGTCCCGGCCGGCCACGCAGGCCGCAGGCTGCTGCTGGCACCGCTCGCGATTGGCGGCGCCGCGCTCCTTGCCGTTGCCGTCATCCCCGGTTCGTCGCTCCTCGCGGACGCACTCCGCTACGAGGTTCCGAAGGCCGTCGGGTACTGGCTGCCCTGGGCCTGCGTGCCCGTGACCGCGGGCCTGGTGGCGGCCATCGCCCGCTGGCGCGGTCCGGTCATCGCCCGTTTCCTCCTCGTCGGAGGCTTCCTGGCGATCGTGCTGTTGCCCACCGGGTCCCCTGCGCCGGACTCGCTCCAGGCCTCGCACGCGGTGGCCGACGACCTCGCATTCGACCTGCGAACCGCCGAGCTCGGCGGGTGGCAGGGCTACCCGGACTCCCGGCTGGTCGTGGATGCGTCCGGCCGCGATCTGCTCGGGTTCCTCCGCGAGGAGGTCTCCAGCGGGCAGCTCGGCGCCGAGGCACGCGTGCTGCACGTCGCCCGCAGCTACGAGCCGTGGGCGAGCGTGCCGATCGCGGTCTTCACCGGCCTCGAGGAGTCGGTGGTGTGTGAGGACGCCACGCTCGACATCTTCACGGCCGGGGGCCGGATCTACCCACTGGCGAGCCTGGCGACCGAGCTCCGTGCGGGATACTCCGCCGTCGTCCTGGAGCCGGCCGGCCTGCCTGCCGCGGTCCGGTCGTCCGTCATCGCGGCCGGCTACCGGTCCGTCTTCACGTCCAGCTCCGGGGAGGTCTTCATGGCGCCGCCGCCCGCGGCGGCGCACGGTTGACGCGCACGGCGGCCCGCGCTTGCGGCGTCTTCGCAGTCGAGCGGGCGGCGATCAGGCAAGCCTGCCGAAGCGTTCGTAAAGCGCGGCCGCGCGCGCAAGCGGGTCGGCGTAGTAGTCGGCGTCGTCGTCACCGGCGGAGTCGTGGAGATCGACGGTCCGCTCGGGGACGCTGACGGTCGGCTTCGTCATCGCGAATGCGCGCATGACCTGTGCGCTGGGCTTGAGGCTTCCGTCCGGCCGAAGGAGGCCAAAGAAACGTTCGTGCACCTGGAGGTCGCACGGCGGCCGGGTCCACAGGCCCGGGTCGTAGTCCGAGAAGCACCATGCGAAGGCACCGAGGCTTCCAACCCGGACCAGGCGCGGCAGCACGGCCTCGAAGTACGCCGCCGCGTCGTCCTCCGACGCGAAGAACGCGCGGCGGCGCCGGCCACCCCACAGGACCAGCTCCTGCCAGTGACTCGGGCCGTCCGGGCCGTTGGTGTTGATGCCGAACTCCTCGTACAGGACGGGTCGTCCGGCAAGCGCCGCCGCGAGCGCGGCGGTAAAGGGCACGAAGTCGGGATCGAGCGGGCCGCGGGCGACGGGACTGTAGATCGAGTAGCCGTGCATGACCGACAGATCCGTCTCGGCCGCGATGTCGCCGATCCGGAACCCAACGTCGGCTTCGAGGCTGGCGCCGTGCAGGCCGACGAGGACGGGCCGATCCGGATCGATGGATCGGATCACCGCCGTCCGGTCATGGACCCAGGCCCGTCCCGTCCGCGCATCGCGCGGCTGGCAGAAGAGGTCCGGCTCGTTGCCGAGGCTCCAGGCCCACACGGCGGGATGGTCTCGCAGTGCTCCGCACACCGTGCGCAGGAGGAGGTCCTCGGCTTCCACGACGAGCGGCGTGACGTAGACGTCATGGATCGGGCTCGTCGCACCCCGGAGGTCGTCGAGACCGACGATCTGCCGATCGCCCGGGTGCGGCCGGCGGCCCCGGTCGAGGAGCCACGGCGGTGCCCAGTTCGGTCCACTCATGTGACCCGTGAAGAACGTCACCTCCAGCTGGAGGCCAAGTCCGGCCGCGATGTCACAGACCGTCGCGAGGTCCCGCAACGCCCCGGCGTTCACGCGGTCCGGAGTCGGCTGGAAGCTCTCCCACAGGAGGAAGATGCGCACGTGCGAGAGGCCGAGGTACCGGATGATGGCGAACTCGTCGCTCACCTCCCCGGCATCGAACTCCTCCCACCAGCGCATCGCCTTGCGCCGGGGCCAGTAGTTGACTCCAAGCAGGAACGGCTGACCAACGATGCCCGTTTCCGCCGTGGTCACCGCACTACCTCCGCTCGGGCGATCCCGGCGCGACGTGGGAAGACCGAAGTCCTCGTCATGGCATTGGGAACCCGCTATTTCGCTCGCCGAATCCGAGCGGCCTACTCAGTCGGGGTCGGACTCTCCTGGTCGTTCGTGCCAGAAGCCGGCGAGGGCGTCGGCCACGGCCTGCTGCTCCGCCGGCGTCAACTGACCGCCGAACTCGCGCTCGATGACGCGCATGTGCTCGACGAATGCCTGGTCGTGTCGCCGCCGCCCTTCCGGCGTCAGGACGACGCGGACTCCGCGCCGGTCGCCGGGGACCGGCTCTCGGTGCACCAGGCCAGCGGCTTCGATCCGATCCACGAGCCGGGTCAGGCCGCTCCGCGTGAAGAGCGAGCGCTCCTCGAGCTCCTGCATCCGGAGGCCGTTGCCGGGGGCGTCATAGAGCTGGGCCAGGACGTCGAGCCACGTTATCGGGAAGCCCTCGCGCTCGACGAGATCGCGCTCGGCGACCCGCAGCACCTTGGCGCCCGCGAACAGCACGCCGCGCCACGCATCGGCCCACGCGGTCGCGGGTCGGGTTGGATCCTCGTTCGGTTCCATGAACGGAGTGTACCAGATCAGTCTCTTGCTAAGCAACTACTGGTATGACATCTATTGACAGTGCAGTGAATGTCGCTACAGTAGGTGGTAGGACCGACGGTGAGACGTCCCCACCGTGGCCTCGGCGACAAGGGAGCCACCCCCATGACCACGCTCTTCGTTCGACACACGGCAGCCGACTACTCGGCATGGCGCAAGGCCTACGACGCGTTCCAGCCGAAGGCGCGGACGATGGGCGTCAAGGCGGAGGCGGTCTACCAGGCCGCCGACAACCCGAACGAGATCACCGTGACCCACGACTTCGCGACCCTGGAGGCGGCCCAGGCCTTCGCGGGGAGCGCCGAGCTGCGGAGCGCGATGCACGACGCCGGGGTTGTAGGCGCACCGACGATCTGGTTCGCCCAGCGCGCTTGATCCGTCCTGGCTCGAAGCCGCCTGCTCGCCCCGGCCGGTCGCGAGACTGATCGCCCAGGCACGCACCTGCGGCTTTCGGCGCCTGATCCTGGATAGTCACGTCTCCATGACGAAAGCGCACGAGATCTACAGGGCCGCCGGGTTTCGCACGGCCAGCGCCCCGGGCGACTTCCCGGAGGCCCTGAAGCCGATCGCGGTGTTCATGGAGTTGGATCTCGAACGAGCAGGGGCCTGAGCCGAGTTGTCCGAGAGCGCATCCCGTGGCCCGGGTTGCATCCCGATGTCCCAGCGCGTCCAGCGCCCTCGGGGCGCGCCAGGACAACGAAGAGACGGGCCGCCTCATTGGTCGCGTGGCAGCGACGTCGGCAGGTGACGGGCCCTACCCGAGAGCGAGAAGGCACACGGCCAGTCCAGCTGCCGCGAGACCCGCGACCTGGACACGGTGGAGGCGTTCGCCCAGCACGATCCACGCCAGCACCACGGTCGCGCCGGGATACAGGGCCGTGATGACCGCCACGATCGAGAGGTCGCCGGACCGGACGGCCAGCAGGAAGGCCAGGTTCGCGAGGGCGCTGAGGGCCCCCGAACCAACGGCGAGCGCCCAGCGTGGCGGTGTCGTCCCGATGCGCCGGCGCAGGGTCACGACGGCACCCAGCAGGACGCTCGAGGAGACGACGCTCCCCGCGAGCAGGGGCGCGAGACCGCTCCCCGCCGGAGCCTGGTGCAGACAGATGAGCTGGGCGGCGATCGCGGCCCCCGCGCCGATGGCGAGGACGAGCGCGGGGCGGCCGGGCCGGCTCGACTCCGCGGAGGGACCACCCCCGACGAGGACGATCGCGAGCACCGCGATCAGCAGCCCCGCGACGGCCGGGGTCCCGAGCCGCTCGCCCTCCAGGAGGCCGACGCCGACCGGGATGACCGCCGAGATGACGGCCGTGAGCGGCGAGAGGATGCTCATCGGGCCGAGCGCGAGGGTCCGGTAGAGGAGCGTGAAGGCCGCGGCCGATGCGAGCCCGGATCCAGCTCCCCAGGCCACGGCCGCCGCTGACCAGTCCGCGCCCAGGAGCGGAAGAAGGAGCAGGTTCACGAGGAGCCCGGCCGGGGCCGCGGCCGCCACGACGCGGAAGACGTGCGCATCACGGGCTGCCAGGCCGCCCGCGAAGTCCGCGCCTCCGTAGCCGAGTGAGCTCGCCAGCGCGAGCAGGATCGCGACCATGACGCCTCAGCAGCCCAACGGATTGCCCGCGCTGTCCTTTATCACGCGCCATGCTCGGTTCTCATCGTTCCCGGACCCGGCCGGCCAGCGCGGGCACCAGCCGACGAGCATTGATGCCGGCCGAAGCCGGCAGGGGCCCCCGGCTGCGGTGATCGTGGTAGTCGGCGGTGGCTGCGCGGTCCGTCGGCGCCCTCGGCTGGACGATCCGCCCGCCGGCGCGAACGGTCATGTCGAGATACGCGGCCCCGATGGCCTGATCCTCATCGAGCATGTCGCGAACCATCCCCCTCTGCTCGCCAGGCACCCCACGGCTCGCCGGCTGATCGGGCCGCCGCCGTC
>CAZKXK010000190.1:0-4787 GCA_964556585.1 uncultured Anaerolineaceae bacterium | reverse complement strand
CCGCTCAGCATGCCGCCGATGAGCCCGCCGATGAGCGCACCGGCGATGTCGCCCCCCACGCCCACGCCCCCGCCGCGGCCGCCGCCGTGCCACGGGTCGTCGTAGCGGCCGTAGTCGTTCTGGGCCGCCAGGTAGGCCGCGTTGGCCAGCTGGGTCGCCTGGTCCGCCTCGCTGGTCGCGCCGGCCGGGTCGGTTGCGCCGGAGGCGATCGCCTGGTCCAGGTGGCGCTGCGCTTCGGCAAGCCGCGTCCGCGCCTCGGTCCCGACCGCCCCGCGCCGCGTGGCGATGAAGTCCGTCGCCTGCGTCAGGGTCGCCTGCGCGGCCTTGACCGAGGCATCCAGGCGGGAGGCGTCCCGGGCGCGCTGCTCGGCCGCGGTTCGCAGTGCCGCCACCGTGTCGTCGGCGATCTTGTCGGCGTCCCGCGCCTGTCCGAAGGCGGTCGCCACGTCGGGCTTGGGATCGGAGAGGGCGGTGCGTGCGCCCGCGAGGAGCGTGTCGGCCTGCGCGAGCCGTGCCGCCAGGGCCGGGTCCGTGGAGCCGGCGGCGGCTGCCTTCGCCTGTGCCAGGTCGCGGTCCGCCTCGGTCAGCATCGCGCCGACCTTCGCCTTCGCGTCGTCGAGCTGCGCCACGAGCCGGTCGATGGCGTCGAGGAACGCCGTCCCCTGGCCCAGGGCGTCCTGGCCCAGCCGCGCGGCTCGGGCCGCGGTGGGCGTGTCGTTCGCGGCCAGCGCCTTGGTGCCCTGGTCCGACGCCTCGCGGACCGCGGCCAGGCGTCGCCCGGCCTCGTCGATGTTCGGGGCCACGGCCTGCCAGCTCGCGTCCGAGAAGTCGCCCAGGTGGGTCATCGCCATCTGTGCCGCCGGCATGCGCGCCTCCAGGGCGTCGGCCTGCGCAGGCAGGGCGGCCAGGATCTGGGGCGCCTTCGCCTCGATCTCGCGGAGCCGCTCGAACTCCTCCTTCACGGCGTCGAGCCCCGTCTGGGCGTGCCGGCAGTCGCGGACCAGATCTTCGAGCATCCTGCGGTGCGTCGGGGCGTCCTCCGGCGTGGCGTCGTCGAGCTGCTGGCGCAGCCGGAACGCGGCGGCCATGTCCGACTTGGCACCGTCGATGGCGGCCTGGAACGGCGTCGCTGCGTCATCGCCGAACTCCGCCTGGGCAAAGCCCAGCTCCTGCTGGCTATCGCGGACCGCGTCGTCGGTCTGGACGAGCACCTGGTTGGCGAGCCGCTCGAGATCGGCGGTCTTCATCGCCGCGAGATCGTCGACCGGTGTCCCGGCCGGCGCGGCAGCTGTGCCCTCGCCCGCCGCGGGCCGTCGCCGCCCGTACAGGAACCACCAGCCGGCGACCGCGACCAGGCCGATGACCAGCAGGACCGCGACCAGGGTCCCGATCGGCGAGCCGCCCCCGGTCGTGCCCGTGCTGCCCGCCGCGCCGGCCCCGCCCGATCCGGCCGTCGCCGCGCCGGTCGCGCCGCTCAGCGCGGTGTCGATGCCCGTGGCCGTGGAGATGATGGCGCCCGCGTTGTCGCCGGCCTGCAGCCCTGGCTCGAGGTCCGTGCCCAGGATCTTCTCGAGCTGGGTGTCGGTCAGCGGGACCGCGCTGGACTTCCAGTAGCCGTAGGCGTGGTCGCTCATGGCGATGACGAGCAGGAGATCGTTGCCGCCGAAGCCGCTGAGCGCGGCGGTCTGGGTCGCGAAGTCCGGGGCGGCGAGGCCGCCGGTGGTGTCCATGAACCAGACCCAGAGCTGGACGTTGTCGGTCTTCTGGAGGGTGTCCAGTGGCCCCTGCAGGGTTGCGGCGGCCCCGGCCAGGGCGCCGACGTCGTCGGTGACCTGCGTCCCCAGGCGGCGCGGGCTGGCGGCGAGGACGGTCGACGCGAGCAGCGCGGTGAGCAGGAACGCACCCGCGAGGGCCGTTGCCGCGCGCGCCGCGCGACGCAGCGGCGTCGAATGGGTCGGTCCAGGGGTGAGCGACAACATCGTGATTGCATCCCGTGCGGGGACCGGCGGCTGCCGCGTCCGGCGCTATTCTCGCGCTCAACGCCGATCCGTGGCGGCCCGATCGCGCTGCTCGCGTGGAGGTCGTCCGGGCGCGCGGGGCCTCCGGCGACAACCGGACCCCCCTGACCCTCCGGTCACCTGCGAACCCCATGCGTCCCGGCGCACGAGCTGACAGGGTCTGGCATGCTCGCCCACGGTCGCTGTGCCGCTCGTGAGCGTGGGCGACTACCGGATTGTCGCGCCGGCCTCGCCTCGCCGTGGTTCGTCGCCGCGTCCGGGGTCACTTTCGCGCCGGGGCCGATCCGACGCGGGCCGATCCGTCGCGGCGTGATCGTCCACAGACGGTGCGCCGGGCCCGCTCGGAGCCGGCCGTCTTGCGCGGCCGTGGAGGTCCCGCGCTACCATCGGCGGCGTGATCTCTTCTCCAACCGGACCGTTGGCTGTGCCCGTGCCCGGATCGTTGCCCGGCGCCCGTCGCGCGACCTTCGCGCGCGGCCAGGCCGGCGTCCGAAAGGTGCCCTGACCCATGGCTGTCGGCTCGTCCAACACGTTCGACCTGGTGGTGCTCGGCGCCGGGACCGGGGGCTATTCGGCCGCGTTCCGGGCGGCCCAGCTGGGCCTGAAGGTTGCCCTCGTGGATGCCGACAAGATCGGCGGGACCTGCCTCCACCGGGGCTGTATCCCGACCAAGGCGCTGCTCGAGTCCGCCGACTTCGCGCACCGGGTCAGGACGAAGGGCCGCGAGCTCGGCGTGATGATCCCCGGCGAGGCGGTGATCGACTACGCCGCGATCGCAGCCCGCAAGGACCAGGTGGTCCGCCGCATGTGGACCGGCCTCAAGGGCCTGGTCGGCAAGAACAAGGTCGAGTGGGTCGCCGGTCGTGGCCGGCTGGAGGGTCCCGGCAAGGTCCGGGTCCAGCTGCAGGGCGAGGACGGCACCCCGGGAGCCGGCGGCGAGCGCGTGCTGGAGGCGACGGACGTGATCCTCGCCACCGGATCGCGCGTCAAGAGCCTGCCGGGCATCACCCCCGACGGCGTCCGCATCCTGACCTCGGACGACGTGCTGCGGCTGGTCGAGCTTCCGTCCAGCATGGTGATCGTCGGGGCTGGCGCGGTCGGGTGCGAGTTCGCCTCGTGCTTCCACGACCTCGGCGTGAAGGTGACGCTGCTCGAGTACCTGCCGGCGATCGTGCCGCTCGAGGACCGTGACGTGTCCAAGGAGCTGGAGCGGAGCTTCAAGCGGCGCGGACTCGACGTCATGACGAGCGCCCGCTTCGACGTTGGGTCGCTGGTCATCGGTGGCGACGGGATCCGCTTGACCGTCGGGCCCGAGGGAGGCGAGGCGAAGGAGATCGCCGCCGACGTGATCCTGGTGGCCACCGGGCGGGCGGCCAACATCGAGGACATCGGGCTGGAGACCACCCGGGTGACGACCGACCGCGGCGTCATCCTGGTGGACGGCCACATGCGAACCGCCGAGCCGCACGTGTGGGCGATCGGGGACATCGTGGGCGGGCTGTGGCTGGCCCACACGGCCGCTCACGAGGGGCTGACGGCGGTCCACACGATCGCGGGCGACCCGGACGTCCACGCGATGGACTACACGGCGCAGCCGCGGGCCACCTACTGCCGGCCGGAGATCGCGTCGGTCGGCCTGACCGAGCAGGAGTGCGAGAAGCGCGGGCTGCCGGTCAAGGTTGGCCGGGTTCCGTTCCAGGCGATCGCGAAGGCCCTGATCGGCGGCGACTACGAGGGCTTCGCCAAGGTGATCGGCCACGCGGAGACCGGCGCGACGCTGGGCGTCCACCTGGTCGGACCGCACGCCACGGAGCTGATCGCCGAGGCCTCGCTGGCCGGATGGCTGGAGGCCCAGCCGTGGGAGATCGGCGCGGCCACCCACCCGCATCCGACCCTCTCGGAGATCGTCGGTGAGGCGGCCATGGCGGTGGACGGGCGGTCGATCAACTTCTGAGCCTCTCCGCGAACCGCGGAGGCCGCCCAGCGGCACGCCCGGGGCCGCAGTTCGCCTTTGCGCGTGTACAGTCGCGGCGTGACGAACTCGGGGGTGTCGGCGGCGCCGGATCCGGTCGCACGTTCCGGCCTGCCGCCGGCGCGGCTGCTCGAGATCTACCGGCTCATGGCGCTGGCGCGCGCGCTGGACGAGCGCGCCTGGATCCTGAACCGGTCCGGTCGCGTGCACTTCGTGATCAGCGCCCAGGGCCACGAGGGTGCCGAGGCCGGGATCTGCGCGGCGCTCACGCCCGGCCGTGACTGGCTGCTGCCCTACTACCGCTCGATGGCCGCCGTGCTCGCGTTCGGGATGACGCCGCGCGAGGTGATGCTGCTCCAGTTCGGGAAGGCCGACGACCCCGGCTCGGGAGGGCGCCAGATGCCGGCGCATTACGGCGCCGCCGCGTACCGGATCTTCAGCGGCTCCTCGCCAGTCGGGACACAGGCGCTCCACGCGGCGGGCATCGCGCTCGCGGCCAGGCTCCGTGGCGAGGCGCAGGTCGCGACGGTGATGATGGGCGAGGGCGCCGCCAACCAGGGCGACGTCCACGAGGCGCTCAACTTCGCGGGGATCCACCGCCTCCCGATGGTCCTCGTGGTGGAGAACAACGGCTACGCGATCAGCGTGCCGGCCGAGAAGCAGGTCGCGGTGCGCGACGTGGCGATCCGGGCGGCCGGCTACAACATGCCGGGCGTGGTCGTGGACGGCACCGACGTCCTGGGCTGCTACCTGGCGATGCGGGATGCGGTCGCGCGGGCGCTGGCGGGCGACGGCCC
>CAZKXK010000189.1:0-4805 GCA_964556585.1 uncultured Anaerolineaceae bacterium | reverse complement strand
CACAACCTTGCCAAATACCTGACCATCTCGAAGCTCACCCTGGAGAACGTCATCACGGTCGTCCGCGGGCCCGGCGTCCGGGACTGACGGCGGGCCACCGGCAGCAGACCGGGCCCGCTCCCCCGCTCGACCCGTCCGCGCCGGCCGCTCACCGTCATCGGCGTTCGCACGGGCGTGGGCGCACCCGCCTGGTCAGACCAGGCCAGCCGCCACGAGCGACGCGACCCAGCCGGCCGCGAGGACTCCGAGCCCGACCGCCTGGACCTCCCATCCGCGCTGGAGATGGCCGCGGAACCCGATCCAGGTGCCCCCGGCCATCGCGGCCGCGCCGGCGCAGGTCAGCCACGTCCCGGGGACCGGCCCTGCCAGCGCGACCGCCGAGACGGCCGCCGTCCCGCTCACCGCGAGGCCCAGCAGCGCCCCGAGGCGCAGCGCCCTCCGCTGGCCGAGCGCCCGCGCGATCGTGGCCGTGCCGCTCGCCGCGTCACGCTCCGCGTCGGCCAGCGAGTTGGCGATCGCCAGGTCCGCGCCGGCGAGCACGCCCAGCCCGGCGAGCGCGAGCATGGGGCCCGGCAGGCGCCCGGTCGCGCCGACCCAGGCGAAGACCGGGAGCAGCGGGATGCCGGCCGCGTACGGGAGCCACGACCACGCGGACGCCTTGAGGCGCAGGTCGTAGGCAAGCCCGATCCCGTAGCCCGCCAGGGCGACGAGCGCGGTGAACGGCCCCGCCAGCGCGGACAGGGCGATCCCAACGGTCGCCGCCGCCGCCGCCGCGCCGAGGGCAAGCCGGGCGGGGACACGTCCGTCCACCAGGGGCTTGGAGCGGCTGGCGAGCGCGTCCGCGGGAGCATCCGCCAGGTCGTTGACGGCCCCGATCGAGAACTGGATGGCGAGCATCGCGACCGCCAGGAGCACCGCCCGGCTGCCCGGGGCACCGGCGAGGAGCGCCAGCACGAGCGTGACCCCCGCGTCGAGCGCGGACGGAAACGGATGGACCAGGCGGACCAGTCCCGAGAGCGACCGGCTCACGTCGGACTAGAGGTAGACGAGCTCTTCGAAGTTCTCCACGAGGTACTCGATGAGCTTCTCGCGGGGCTCCGCGAGCACGGCCCGGGTGCCCGTGACAAGGCAATGGAGCGCGACGGCCGGGACGATCAGCCGGCCCTGCTGGTCGCGTCCCACCACGGCCGGCGGTCCGCCGCCCGCCGAGAAGATCCGCGTGACGGTAGCGTCGTCCGCGCCGGTCGCCGACCGGTAGTCCTGCAGCACCGCCAGCACGCCGCGACGGATCGAGATGTCCCGCATCGCCTCCGCCGCCCATGCGTCGATCTGGGCGTCCGGCTGCTCGCTCAAGCGAGATCGATACTCGTCCTGGTTCGCCGCGAGTCCCGTGGCTCCCACGTCTGGCCTGCCTCCTGTCGGGGTGCGTTGGTCGGGCCGAGTATCGCAGACCCGGCTGCCCCCCGGCTCCGCCCGAGGATACAGAACGGGTGTTCTATGTCGTCGTCTCGTCCAGGGCGGTGGCCGGTGATGGACGCCGTCCCTCCGGCCAGTCGTTGAAGAGCTCGGTCACCCACCGGCCGAAGCGCCCGGGGGGCGCCTCGTCCCGGCCGTCCGCCAGCAGTGCCAGCAGGGCGGCGCGGACCTCCGCGGTCAGTGCCTCGACGGCCTGGCGGGTCGGCCTGCCACGGTGGTCGATGGGCGTGCCCACGCGGACGCGGATGGTCTTGCCGAGGCGCAGCCAGCCGGTTCCCGACAGGCCCACCGGGACGATCGGCACGCCGGCCCGCAACGCGAAGAACGCCACGCCGTCGCTGATCGGCAGGAGGGCCCGCTCACCGGCATGGATACGGCCCTCCGGCGCGATGGCGAGGCGCGCGCCGCTCGCGAGCACGCCTTCGACACGCCTGGTCACGTCCAGGAGGTCGGCCCGGTCGGGGTTGTACGGGATGCCACGGCCGGACCAGGTGATGAGCCGGTTGCGCACGCCGACGGACATGTCGGCTTCCCGGGGGCCGAAGAACCAGAGGTCCGGACGGGCCGGGAGGCCGGCCACGACGATGAACGGGTCCGTCCAGCTCTGGTGGTTGAAGCAGAGGATCGCCGGGCCCGGCGGCAGCTCCTGGCCCTCCACGCGGATGCGCACGTAGGCATGCACGAGCAGGCGGATCCCGAGCGTGGTGAGCCAGTACGGAACCCTGCCCGGCCGGCGAAACGCCGCTCCGGCCGTCATCAGGCGGGCAATCGCCGTGGATCGAGATCGGCAAGACGGTCGACGACGAAGTCCGCGGCTTCGGCCGTTCCCTCCCCCGGCAGGAAGCTGGGGTTCGGGACGAGGACAACCGTCATCCCGGCCGCCCGGCCGGCGAGCACGCCGTTGAGCGAGTCCTCCACGACCAGGCACCGCTCGGGCAAGACCCCGAGGCGCCGGGCGGCCTCCAGGTAAACGTCCGGCGCAGGCTTGCCCGCCGCGACATCGTCCGCGGAGACGACCACGCGGAAGCACGCTTCCAGCCCGACCGCGCGAAGCGCGGCGTGGATCACCGACGAGTGGGCCGACGATGCGATCGCGGAGGGGAAGCTGGCCGCGATCCGCGTGACCGCCTCCACCGCGCCGGGCACGCGGGGGGCGGGCTCGTGGGCGTACTTCTCGACCAGGGCATCCATGATGATCCGCTCGATCTGGGGGATCGTGAGGTCCAGGCGGAGCCGCTCCTGCATGATCCGGGCCCAGTCCCGCGAGTTGAGGCCCATGCAGGCGCGATTGTCGGCCTCGGTCCAGGTGAGACCGCGCGCAGCGGCCCACTCGATCCGCACGGCATACCACCACGGCTCCGAGTCGACGATCACGCCATCGAGGTCGAAGAGCACTGCCTCGATCGGCGCGGGCCCGGCTGTGGCGGATGTCATTCGGCGTCGTCCGCGGCCGCGGACGGGACGACGAGAACGGGCAGCGGGCGCCCATCGATCGCCGCGAGGACGACCTGGAGGAAGGCGCCGATGGCGTCGGCATCCGCGTCCACGCCGCGCAGCATCGTCCCCTCCAGGGTCGCGCTGACGACCCGGTGCTCGCCCTGGGCTTCCGCCGCGACCTCGCCGAGCTGCACGCGGCTCCAGCGGACCAGCTTCCCGGCCGCGCGCGGACCCTCCTGGGGCACGTTGACCCGGACGTGCGCGTGGATCAAGCCCGCCGGGGTCGGGGCAAGGATCACCCAGCGCGACTCCGGATCCTCGCCCCAGCTGACCCAGCAGTCGGATTCCGGGGTCGCCCCGAGCGTGATGAGCGCCGCTTCCGCGACCGCGAGCACCTTGCTGCCGGCGGCCGCCCGGGTGGGTGCCGCGGCGCCCCAGTCGCTGAGCCGCATTGCCAGCTCCACCTCCGGAGGCTCGAACAGGCGCGACGCGCCGTCGGCGGAAGGCTATCACGGAGCCTTCGTCGGAAATCCTCGGGAACCTCCGGATGGGCCGTTCGGCCGTTTCCAGGGAGGCGCGCCGGCCGGTACGCTCGTCGGCCAGGAGGGTCATGTCCGGATGTCCGTCGATCGTCGCCTCGTGAACATGGGCGTGTTCCTGCTCATCCTGGGCGGCATCCCGCTGGCCGTGGGCCAGGGCTGGCTCGCGCGCGGGACGATCGCGCAGGCGTGGGAGCTGTGGCCCCTCATCCTGATCGGGGTCGGCCTGGGGCTGATCCTGCGCCGGACGCCGTTCCACTTCGTGGGAGGGCTGCTCGTCGCGGCCACGTTCGGCACGATCCTGGGAGCGGTGCTGGCAGGAGGCCTGGGCCTCGGCACGCTTGGCTGCGGGAGCGGGCCCGTCCTCACCGACTCGACGATCCTGGATCAACGGGGCACGTTCGGGGACGGAGCTCCCGACGTCACGCTCCGCGCCACGTGCGCCAGCCTGTCGGTCTCACCGGTGGCGGGCTCCGCCTGGGGGGTGAGCGTCACGGGACCGGCCGACGCGCAGCCGACGCTCGACCAGGCCCCTGCCCTCCTGGAGGTCCGGTCGCCCGACCAGGCGATCGTCGTCCCGTTCGGGACGGGCCGTCGCTCCCGCTGGAACGTCACGCTGGGCACCGGTGTGCCGTACGCGCTCGCCGTCGACCTGAACGCCGGCGATGCGACCCTGGACCTGGCCGGGGTCCACGCCGCGTCGCTCACGGTGCAGGGCAACGCGGTCGGAACCTCGCACCTGCTCCTGCATGACGCCACCGTCGGCGGTCTCGACGTGCAGGTCAATGCCGGCGACCTGAAGATCGCCCTGCCGGCCGGCTCCGACCTCGTCGGCCAGGTCCAGGCCAACGCGGCGTCCATCGCGCTCTGCGCGGATGCGGGCACCGGGCTTCGCCTGCGCGACACCTCGGTGGTGAGCGGGAACAACTTCGCCTCCGCCGGGCTGGTCCAATCGGGGACGACCTGGGAATCGCCCGGCATCGGGTCTGCACTGCACGTCGTCGACCTCGCCATCGAGGGCGCGGCCGCCAGCTTCACGCTCAATCCTTCGGAGGGATGCCGGTGAACGACCGCCTTTACCGCTCCGTCGACGACCGCGTTCTCGCGGGCGTCTGCGCCGGCCTCGCTGATCGACTCGACATGGACCCGGCGCTGGTCCGAATCGCGTACGCGATCCTGGCGCTGCTCAGCGGCGTCTTCCCGCTGCTGGTCCTCTACGTCATCATGATCGTCGTGATCCCCGAAGAGCCCGGCTGGACGGGCGTCCGCCCCGTTGGCCCGCCAGCCACCGGGCCCGCCTGGCCGCCCGCGGGCCCGCCGGCTGCGAGTGCGCCAGCAGACGGCGCCGCCCCG
>CAZKXK010000188.1:0-4820 GCA_964556585.1 uncultured Anaerolineaceae bacterium | reverse complement strand
AGGCGAGCCGGAACTCCTCGAGGACGTTGCCGCCGATCCCATCGGTGCCGATCGCGACCGGGTTCGAGAAGCGGGCCGGGTTGGCGTACCCGACCGCGTTGTTCAAGTTGGACCGCGGGTTGTGGAGGATCGTGCCAGCCAGCTCGTGGTCGGTGGGCAGGTGGACGCAGTGGCTCAGCAGCCAGTCATCCCGGGTGAGGCCCGCCAGCCGGCGCGGCGCGTCGACGTCGCCGACGCCCTCGCAGACGTGGATATGGACGCCGACCCCGAGGTCGCGGGCCAGGCCGGCGGCCGCGTGGATTGATTCGTCCGTGCACGTGAAGGCGGCGTGGATTCCCACCAGGCCCCGGCCCCCGGCCTTGATGAACCGCTCGTTCTCCGCCAGGCCGCGCCGCGCGCCGTCCGGCCCATGCCGATCCGTGATGCCGTAGGCGACCAGCGAACGGACGCCGACCTCGGCGCAGGCCTCGGCGATCACGTCGAGGCTGCCCTCGATGGCGTTGGGCGACTCGTGGTGGTCGACGATCGCGGTCGTGCCGTTCTCGAGCGCCTCCAGCGCGCCGAGCATGGCCGACCAGCGGATCATCTCGAGGTCGAGCGCCGTGTCGAGGCGCCACCAGACCTGGTCGAGGATCTCCTGGAAGTTCGTGGCGACCTTCGGCGGCGCGGGCATCCCCCGCGCCAGGGCCGAGTAGAGGTGATGGTGCGCGCAGACGAGACCCGGCGTCACGGCTGACATGGTCAACTCCCTCCCTGTCTCGCGACGGGCTCAGCGGCGGGCGCCGCGACGTCTCCGTTCGAGCCCTCGTGGCCCCCGCGCGGCGGGCGGGCCAGGCGTGGCAGCGCGGCCCGCGCGGCCGCCGAGTCGCGCATCGGCAGGGCCGTCCGGTGGACCCCGTCGAAGGCGTGCAGCGCGCCCGCCACGGCGGCTGGCGTCGGCACGAGGACGGCCTCCCCGGCGCCCTTGGCTCCGTACGGACCCGCGGGCAGCGCCTCCTCGACGATGATCACCTCGACCGGGGGCATCGACGACGCCGGGATGATCCCCTGCGACTTCAGCGTGTCGGTGACCGGCACGCCCCCCTCGGTCACGAACGCTTCCGTGAGGGCCAGCCCCAGGCCCATGTGGACGCCGCCCTCGATCTGGCCCTCCAGGAGCGTCGGGTTCATGGCCCGCCCGACGTCGTGGGCGGCGATCACGCGGGCCAGGCGTCCCTCGTCGTCGAGGATCACGACCTGGGTGGCCCAGC
This sequence comes from uncultured Anaerolineaceae bacterium, assembly GCA_964556585.1. Classification (GTDB taxonomy): domain Bacteria; phylum Chloroflexota; class Limnocylindria; order Limnocylindrales; family CSP1-4; genus CTSoil-043. Next base: position 3,570 of record CAZKXK010000188.1, on the reverse strand, counting down.
CGTAGCCGAGGTGGGTCACGGGATCCGGCCTGCCTTCGACGGTCTGGGTGGTCCAGTTCACCACGAACTCGCCGGGGAACTCGCGCCCGGCGAGATCCCGCGGCCGCGCCCCGGGCGGCAGGGCATCCAGCGCCGCGCGCAGCTTGCGCGCCGCGTCGGCAACCGCCTGGCCGCCGAGCGTGGTCGCCCGCGACGCCGTCGTCTGGCCGGTGTCGAGCTCGCGTTCCGTGTCGACGAGCACGTGGACGCTGGCCGGTTCGACGCCGACCTCCTGCGCCACGATCTGGGAGAAGACGGTGTGGACGCCCTGGCCCATCTCGGTCCACGAGTGCCACAGGGTCAGGCTCCCGTCGGCCTCGGGCCGCAGGATCGCCCGGCCGCCCTCGGGCATCCCGTTGCCGATCCCGACGTTCTTGACGCCGCACCCGATGCCGGCGAATCGCGCGCCGCGGTACGCGTCGCGCACGGCAAGCAGCGTCTTCTCGAGGCCCACGCCCGGCCCCAGGACCTGGCCGGTCCCGAACCGGTCGCCCTCGCGGAGCGCGTTGCGCCAGCGGATCTCCCACCCATCGATGCCGACCTGCTCGGCGAGCCGGTCGAGGAGCCCGTCAACCGCGAACGTCACCTGGGGGACGCCGAACCCCCGGAAGGCGCCCGCGGGCGGGTTGTTCGTGTAGACCGTGCGGGCCTCCACGTCCACGTTCGGGATCCGGTAGGCGCCGCAGGCGTGTCCCGCCGCGCGCTCCAGGACCGCCGCCCCGACGCTCGCATAGGCGCCGGTGTCGCCCACGATCCGGGCCCGGACGGCGACCAAATGGCCGTCCGCGTCGCAGCCGAGCTCGTAGTCCATCGTGAAGGCATGCCGCTTCGGGTGGAGGCGGAGGCTCTCCGCCCGCGAGATCGTGAGCAGGATGGGCCGGTCCGTGACCCGGGCGAGGAGCGCCGTCTGCCCCTGCACCGCGAGATCCTCCTTGCCGCCGAAGCCACCGCCGGCCGCGACCTGGGTGACCCTGACCGCGGTCTCGGGAAGCCCCAGCATGTCCGCGATCTGGCGCCGATCCTCCCAGACGCCCTGCCCCTGGGAGAAGACCTGCAGCTCCGGCGCGTCCGGCCCGGCCCCCGGCACGGCGAGGCAGGATTCCGGCTCCAGGAAGGCGTGCTCGATCGGGCTCGTCGTGAAGCGATCGCCCACGACGTGGGCCGCGGCGGCCAGCGCCGCCCCGGCATCACCCCGGCGCACCACCGAGGTCGCCAGCAGGTTCCCCCGGGCATGGATCGCGGGGGCGCCGGGCTCCAGCGCGGCGAAGGGGTCGGTGACGGGCGCGAGGACCTCGTACTCCACGTCGATCAGGGCGGCCGCCGCGCGTGCCTGGCGCCGCGTCCCGGCCGCGACCGCGGCGAGGACGTCGCCGACGTAGCGGGTCGTCTCGCCTTCCGCCACGAAGACGGGCCAGTCGCGCTCGATCAGCCCGATGGACCGCTCGCCCGGGACGTCGGCCGCGGTCACGATCGACACGACCCCGGGTGCGGCGGCCGCACGAGCCGTGTCGATGCGGAGGACGACGGCGCGCGGGTGGTCGGAGAAGCGGAGCGCGCCGTGGAGCATCCCCGGGGCCGACATGTCGTTCACGAACGGGCGCTCGCCCAGGGCAAGCTCGCGGGCGTCCCACCGGATCGTGCGCGACCCCACGCCGCCGGCCCGCTCGATCTCCGGGAACGGCTCGCCACGGCGCGTCGCGGCCACGAGGTCGACCGCGTCCAGGACTTTCACGTAACCGGTGCACCGGCACAGGTTCCCGGCCAGCGCCCGCGCCACCGCGTCGCGCGTCGGCGCCGGCTCACGCTCGAGCAGCGCCTGCGCCTTCATCACGATGCCGGGCGAGCAGTACCCGCACTGGGCGGCGCCCGTCACCGCGAACGAATCCGCCCACAGGGCGCGCGCGTCGGGCGCCAGGCCCTCGAGCGTGGTGACCGCGCGGTCGGCGACGCGCGTGGCCGGCTGGGCGCACGAGACGACGGCCCGGCCGTCGACGATCACGGTACAGGCGCCGCAGGACCCCTCTGGGGCGCAGCCGTCCTTCATCGAGCGCAACCCGCAGCGCTCGCGGAGCACGTCGAGGAGGCTCTCGCCGGGCTCGGCGTCGACCGAGACCTGCCTGCCGTTCAACGAGAAGCGCATCGACTGGGCCCCCTCAGGACTGCCGCACGCGGCCCCGCACCCCGGCGAACGGGACCCTGGCCCACCGCCTGGAGGGCACGTTGAGCATACCCGCCGGGCCGCATCGACGGGAAGATCGACCGGTCCGGCGTCGACGGCCCTGTCCGCGCGGTATCGTGTGGGGCCGGTGGCGGACGCCCGCGGCGCGGGTCCCGGGCGGCCCACCCTCCTCCTGGACACGATCGGATGGGAATGCGATGACACGAGCCGGAATGGCGCCCGCGATGGTCGACGAGAACGCCCGGATGGGCGACGAGGCACGGTCGTGACGGCCATGCCCACGGCCGGCGAGATCGGGGTCGCGGTCGTGTGTGCCGGTTGCGGCCGGGCGGCGACGGCGGACGAGCTGTTCCCCATCCGCTGTCCGGCAGCCGTGCCCGGCGACGGGATCGACCACGTGATGACGAAGGTGATCGACCCACGCGCCATGCGCTTCCCGGACGGCGATGAGCCCAATCCGTTCGTGCGCTACCGGACGCTGTTCCGGGCCTACCGCGTGGCGCGTGCGGCAGGCTGGTCGGACCAGCGGTACGTGGAGCTTGTCGAACGGCTCGACCGGGCGGTGGCGGCCGTGGACGGGCATGGCTTCACCGTCACGCCGTTCGCGCGATCGGGGCCGCTCAGCGACCGGCTGGGGTTCGAGGCCTCGGGTGGCGTCTGGGTCAAGGACGAGACCGGGAACGTCTCCGGCTCGCACAAGGCCCGCCACCTGATGGGCGCCATGCTGGAGCTCCTCGTCGCCGAGGAGCTCGGGGCGACCGGTACTCGCTCACAGCCGCTCGCGATCGCCTCCTGCGGCAATGCCGCGCTGGCGGCCGCGGTCGTGGCCCGGGCTGCCGGGCGAGGGCTGGACGTCTACGTGCTCGCGGGGGCCGACCCCGTGGTGCTGGAACGCCTAGAGCAGCTCCAGGCACGGGTCGTGGTGTGCGAGCGGGAGCCGGGCGTGTCCGGCGACCCGTCGGTCCACCGGCTCCGCGAGGCGATCGCCGCGGGGGCGATCCCGTTCACCTGCCAGGGCAACGAGAACGGCCTGGCGATCGAGGGCGGCGAGACGCTCGGGTTCGAGATGGTCTCGGAGCTGGCCAGGCAGGGCCGGGCGCTGGACCGGGTCGTCGTGCAGGTCGGCGGCGGGGCGCTCGCCTCGTCCGTCGCCCAGGCGTTCGCCGAGGCCGGCGCGCTCGGCGCGATCGACCGGCAGCCCCGCCTGGACGCCGTCCAGACCGCCGGGTGCTGGCCCCTGCGGCGCGCGTACGACCGCGTCACGGCCCTCCTCCGGGCGCACCCGGGCGCGGCCGGGGCCGGCGGGAGCTTCACGGGCGCCGCGCTCGAGGAGGCGCTGGGCTACGCGGCTC
>CAZKXK010000187.1:0-4837 GCA_964556585.1 uncultured Anaerolineaceae bacterium | reverse complement strand
CGTCCGTGGCTTCGTGGAGGCGATGGGCGGGAGCGTCACGGCCCGACCGAGCGAGCTGGGGGGGCTCGCGGTGGACGTCGAGCTTCGGGCGGCCAGGCAGCCGGCGAGTGCCCCGTCTGAAGGCGCGGCGCGCGAGGCGGTGACGCGATGACTGCCGGACCGCCGCCGGGTGCCGCGATCCTCCTGGTGGAGGATGACGTCGCGACGCGCGGGGAGGTCGCCACGTTCCTGCGGGGGCACGGCTTTCGGGTCGACGAGGCCGGGGACGGAGCCTCGGCCTGGGATCGCTGGACGGCGCAGCGGCCCGACCTGGTCGTGCTCGACCTGGGACTTCCCGACCTCGACGGGTCGGTCCTGATCCGGCGCATGCGGCGGGAGGCGGCGACGCCGATCCTCGTGCTGTCGGCCCGCGACCGGGAAGCGGAGAAGGTCGCTGCCCTCGAGTCGGGCGCGGACGATTACGTGACGAAGCCGTTCGGAGCCGCCGAGCTCCTGGCACGCCTGCGCGCCGTCCTGCGCCGCGCGGCAGGACCGGCCGGGGAGCCGACGGGCGCCATCGTCGTGGGCGACCTGCGCCTGGACGTGACCCGCCACGAGGTGAGCGTGGCGGGCCGTCCCGTGCAGCTCACGCCGCGCGAGTTCGAGGTCCTCAAGGTCCTCCTGGGCTCGGCCGGCCGCCTCGTGACGCACGGCCGGATGCTGCGGGCGGTCTGGGGAACCGCGTACTCGGACGAGGCCCACTACCTGCACGTCTACGTCAGCCAGATCCGCCGCAAGATCGCCGCCGCGGATCCGTCGGGTGGCCTGGCCGGGCTGATCGTCGCCGAGCCGGGCGTTGGGTATCGCGTCCGTCTCGGGGATGCGGAGCAATCCTGAGCGATCCTTGAGCGCCGGCGACCTCCCGGGACTGGCTCGCCTCTTGGGTGGCCCGGGGAGACTTGGAGCATGGAACTCATGCGGCAGGCCGCCGTGCCGCGTCAGGCGCTGGCGACCGCCTCGGGCTGGGACTGGGACCGCGAGATCAGACTGGCGATCACGATGGTCGCCCGGAACCCGGGCTGCCGGGTCGTGCTGTGCAGCGACTCCTGCACGGGCCGTGTCATCGCGACGCTCGCTGGAACCGCTGCGGACGCCGGCGTTGTGCTGGAGCCGAGGATCCGGCGGGGCGGTGGCTGGGACGTCGAGGTCCGCGCTGGGTGAAGTCCGGCCACGCGGGGTGAGGCCCGCGTGAGTACAGTCACGCCGTGAGCAACGACCCGAACCTGCTCCGCGGGCAGAAGCCCGCCGACCGGCGCGTGCGCGTCACCCGGCCCGAGTCGAAGTATTTCCGCTACGCGGCGCCGGGCGTCGTGGTCGCCCGGCCGACCGCGATCGAGCCGCGCACGCGGCTGGGGCGCATGGGCTTCGCGGCCCGCCGGCGGCTCTTCGGACATCCGCTCCAGTCCGAAGAAGAGATCACCCAGCGCCTGCCGAAATGGAAGGCCCTGCCGGTCTTCTCGTCGGACGTCATGTCCTCCGTGGCGTACGCGACCGAGGCGAGCCTCTTCACCCTGCTCGGCGTGGGGACCCTCGCCTTCGGCTGGCTGCTGCCGATCTCGCTGGCGATCGTGGGCGTGCTGGCGCTCGTGACGCTCTCGTACCGGCAGACGATCCGGGCGTATCCGAACGGCGGCGGCAGCTACATCGTGGCCCGGGCGAACCTTGGCGTGCTGCCGGGCCTGATCGCCGCTGCGGCCCTCCTGACCGACTACGTCCTCACCGTCGCGGTCAGCGTCTCCTCCGGCGTCCAGGCGCTCTACTCGCTCTTCCCGCCCCTGCTCCCGGTTGCCGTCCCGCTCATCGTGCTGTTCATCCTCCTGGTGATGGCGGTCAACCTGCGGGGCATTCGCGAGAGCGGCACGATCTTCGCCGCGCCGACCTACATCTTCCTCGGCAGCGCGCTGCTCATGATCGGCGCCGGCGTGCTGCGGACCGTGCTGGGGCACCCGCCGGAGGTCACCGGCGTCATCCCTGCCCAGGTTCCGGCCGAGACGTTCGGCGTGCTCCTGCTGATGCGGGCCTTCGCCGACGGCTGCTCCGCCATGACGGGCACCGAGGCGGTCGCCAACGGCGTGCCCGCCTTCAAGCCGCCCGAGTGGAAGAACGCCCAGACCACCATGCTCGTCATGTCGGTCCTCCTGGCCACCATGTTCCTGGGCACGTCATTCCTCGCCCACGTGAGCGGTGCGCTGCCGTCGGCGAGCGGCGAGTCGGTTCTCTCACAGATCGGGCGCTCGGTGTACGGCCCGGGTCCCCTGTGGTACCTGCTCCAGCTCTCGACGATGGGCATCCTGGTGCTCGCCGCCCAGACGAGCTTCGCCGACTTCCCGCGCGTCGCGTCGATTCTCGCCAAGGACGGCTTCTTCCCCCGCCAGTTCTCGTTCCGGGGCGAGCGGCTGGCGTTCAACGCGGGAATCGTCGCGCTCGCCCTGGTGTCGATCGTGCTCGTCGTCGCGTTCCGGGGTCGCGTCGAGGCCTTGATCCCGCTCTACGCGATCGGGGTCTTCACGGCCTTCACGCTCTCGCAGGCGGGCATGGTCCGCCATTGGTACAAGGAGCGCGGTCCCGGGTGGCGGCGCAGCGCGTTCCTCAACGGCCTGGGGGCCACCACCACCGCGATCGTGGTCGCGATCTTCGCCATCGCGAAGTTCGCCCTGGGCGCCTGGATCATCCTGCTCGTCGTCCCGATCCTCGTCATGCTCATGCTGTTCGTCCAGCGCCAGTACTCGCGCGGGATCCTGGAGCTGGCGGTGGATCCCGATCTCGTCTGGGGAGCACCGGTGCACCGCCGGCGTGTCGTGATCCCGGTCTTCGACGTTCGCTGGGACGTCATTCAGGCCGTCCGGTTCGGGCGCTCGATGAGCGACGACATCACCGCGGTCTACGTGACCGACGATGTCGCGACGGGCGAGCAGGTTCGCGAGCGGTTCGAGCGGCAGCTGCCCGGCATCCAGTTCGTGATCGTGGAGTCGCCCTACCGCAATTTGGTCGATCCGCTGATCCGCTACCTGGAGGTGGCTGCCGAGCGCGACTCCAGCAGCGTCACCGTGGTGCTGCTGCCGGAGCGCATGACGCACCACTGGTGGGAGCACATCCTGTTCAACCAGAACATCCACCGCATCCGTGACGCGCTCACCGGGCGGCCGGACATCCTCGTCGCCGACGTTCCGTTCCGGGCGCCCGAGCGCGGGGGCGCGCACCTGGGCGCCTGAGCGCGGCTACATCGGGAGGTCGCCCTCGTCCGGGCCCTCGTACGGATCGAGCGTCTCGGTGGCATAGCGCCCGTAGAAGTTGGTGAAGTGCGCCCCGTGGCGGCGCAGCACGGCCCGGATCAGCCGGCGGCGCAGCGGGTCCGTCTCCCGGACCGCGATCACCGGGTGGCCCCGGCGCGCTTCCAGCTCGTAGCGCCGGAAGTCCGGCGCCTGGTCCATCTGGGTGAACTGGATCAGCCGGTAGACGCGGGCAACCAGGCCGTGGTGCTTCCCGCGCCCGTCGATGCGGAGCGCCGCGTCCTCGCCCACGAAGACGCGAACGGCGTCACGCGGCACGCCGGCACCGGCCAGCTCCGCGACGGCGGCGTCGGCCGCCGCGGGGGAGGGCAGGATCCCCATGAGGTGCTCGGTCGGGTATCCCAGGAGCCAGCCGGCCGGCCGCGCCGGGCGGCCGGGAGAGGGCGGCATCGGGCGTTCGGGGCGGTCGGTCACGGCGAAAGGATAGTCAGCGGGCCTCCCGGGCGTCCCGCCGTACAATCCTGCCCTGATGGCGATCTACCTGGACCACGCGGCGACCACGCCGCTGCGCCCCGAGGCCCTGGAAGCCATGCTCCCGTACCTGGGCGGCTCGTTCGGGAATCCCTCCTCGGCCCACTCCTTCGGACGGGTTGCGCGCAACGCGCTCGACGAGGCCCACGAGCGCCTCGCGGTCGCGCTCGGTGGGACGGCTCGCGAGGTGGTGATCACGTCCGGCGGCACGGAGGCGAACAACCTGGCCATCAAGGGCGCGGCGTGGGCCGGCAAGGCGCACGGCCACCGTCTCGTGGCGAGCGCCGTGGAGCACCACGCCGTCGGACACGCCATGCGTCACCTGGAGAAGTTCGGCTTCGAGGTGGTGGAGGTCCCGGTGGACCGCTGCGGCCGGGTGGATCCGGACCAGCTGGAGGCGGCCCTGGACGAGCGAACCACGCTCGTCTCGGTGATGCTGGCCAACAACGAGGTCGGGTCGATCCAGCCCGTCCGGGAGATCGCGGACCGGCTTCGTGCCCGGCGCGGCATCCTGTTCCACGTCGACGCGGTCCAGGCCGCGCCGACGCTCGATCTCGACGTGCAGGAGCTCGGCGCGGACCTCGTCACGATCTCCGCCCACAAGTTCGAGGGTCCCAAGGGCGTCGGGGCGCTGTGGGTGCGGCGCGGCACGCAGCTGCTCGCGCAGGTCCACGGCGGGAGCCAGGAACGTCACCGCCGGGCCGGGACGGAGAACGTCGCGGGCGCCGTCGGCATGGCGGTCGCCTACGAGTGCGCCTGCGCGGACCGGCCGGCGACGGCGATGCGTCTGCGCGCGCTCCGCACCCGGCTCTCGGCCGCCTGTCTCGCGGTGGAGGGCGTCGAGCTGACCGGCCATCCGACCGAGCGCCTGCCCGGGCTGCTCTCGCTGCTGGTCCGCGGCGCCGACGGCGTCGCCATCGCCGTCGCGCTCGACCTAGACGGGATCGCCGCCTCCACCGGGTCCGCCTGCGCCACGGGATCGCCCGAGCCGTCGCACGTGCTGACGGCCATGGGCTATGCGGGCGTGGAGGCGGTCG
>CAZKXK010000186.1:0-4898 GCA_964556585.1 uncultured Anaerolineaceae bacterium | reverse complement strand
TCGGCCGGATCGATTCCCCGCTCGACGGCCTCCGAAAAGCGAGACCAATCGCCTGCCGCGTCGGGGTGCTGGGAGCCTCGAAACCGCTCGCACTCGCGGAAGCGCTCGGTCAGGCAATACGTCGCCTGCCGCGCGAGGTCGGCGGTCAGAAGCTGCTCGGTGGCGAAGCAGCGATGCGCCGGATCCGGGATTGCGTAGTGGGTGCGGCGATCGAACGGGAGGCCCAGCAGCGGGCACGCCGGTGTTTCGGTCAGATCGAGCTCGACATCCGCCATCCCGACAATCCTAGCCGCCTCGTCTGCTCGGTCCGTCACCGCGACCGTGCCGCGTCGCGTCGTGGCGAACTCTTCCGCCCGAGTGTCTCGCTCCGAACGACGCTCCGGCGACGGCCCAGAAGTACCGCCCGGGGCGCCGCACGCCCTATGCCGCGGCCTGACCTGGCTGCGGTGCGTGGACGACGACGTCGCCGAGGCCGCGCGCAGCCAGCTCGCGGCGCAGCTCGTCGGGCGTCCCCGCGAGGAGCAGGAAGGTGCCGAAATGGATCGGCATGACGTCCTTCACCCCCAGCAGCTCGACGGCCAGCGCGGCCTCGCGCGGCCCCATCGTGTAGTGGCCGCCGATGGGGAGCAACGCGAGGTTCGGCCGATAGAGATCGCCGATGATGCGCATGTCGCCGAAGACGTTCGTATCGCCGGCGTGGTAGATCGTGTAGCCGTTCTCCAGGCGGACCACGAACCCGGCCGGCTCGCCCAGGTACAGCGTGGTCTCGCCGCCGGGGTTCCAGTCGCCCGCCGAGTGGTCGGCGCCGACCATCGTGACGCTGATGTCGCCGAACGCGAACGTCCCGCCCTTGTTCATCCCGGTCAGCGCGTCCGCGCCGCCCGGAAGCCGCCGGGCCAGCCAGAGGCTCATCTCGTGCATGCAGGGCCAGGTCGGGCGGAGCCGGCTGGCCAGCGCGACCGCGTCGCCCATGTGGTCGCTGTGGCCGTGGGTCACGAGCATGAGATCGCACGCCAGGACTGCATCCGCCGCCTTCGGGCTCTTCGGGTTGCCGAACCAGGGATCGAACAGGATCGTCTTCCCGCCGGGTGTCCGGACCTCCACGCAGGCATGGCCATACCAGGTGATCGTCGTCGCGGGATCGAGTCCCATCTCGTGGCACCTCCGGCGCAATCGTAGCGCCGGGGCACGTTCCCGTGCCGTGGCGGGCCTGCCCGCGTCGAGACCCGCCTGCTCGACCCCGGTCGCGGTCCGACTACACTCCTCGCGATGCCTGCCCAGCAGATCGCCCGGAACCTCGCCTTCGTCAACTGGACCGCGCTCGCGAGCCTCGCGGTCGGCACGTTGGGGACGGTCGTCCTGCTGCGCCTGTGGACCGATGCGACCAAGGGCTACCTCGGCTTCACCGCCCTGTGCGCCGCGGCGTTCGGTGCCCTGGCGTGGATCTCCGACGGCGCGCTCCCGGCGCTCGCCGGCGCCGGCTCCCCGATCAGCGTGGATCCGAGCTGGGACCTCCCGCGCCGTGCGCTGCTGGCGCTGCTCGCGGTCGGGTCGTTGGCGTACTCCGTCGCGCTGTTCCGGGGCGCGCGTGCGCCGCTGCTGGGGATCGGAACGCTGGCGGCGGGGATCGGGACGCTCGTGGCCGGGGCGCTCACCTGGGGCGGCGGCGTGCTGGGCGCCGCTCCGCTCGCCGTCCAGCTCGTCGTGCTGGCCGCCGCGACGGGTGGGGCGTTCGCCGGGATGATCCTGGGCCACTGGTACCTCGTCACGCCCAAGCTGTCGACCGGACCCGCCCTCGCGCTCACGCGGGGGCTGCTGTGGGTGGTGGCGATCCAGGTGCTGCTCTTCGGGGCCTGGGTGTGCTTCGGGGCCGGGCAGAACCTGGCTCCCTTCGCGCCGCTGACGGGTCCGTGGGCGCTCTTCGTCTGGCTGCGCCTGTTGGTCGGGCTCGCCTTCCCGCTGGTGGTGACGTGGGCCGCCGGGCAGACCGTCCGGACGCGGTCGATGGAATCGGCCACGGGCCTCCTCTACATTGCCGTGGGGGCGATCGCGGCCGGCACGATCCTGGCCGCCGGGCTCTACTTCGGCGCCGGCCTGCTGGTCTGAGGAAGACGATCGATGCGCATCCGGGTCCGTCTCTTCGCCCGCCAGCGGGAGCTGGCGGGGACGCGCGAGATCGCGTTCGACCTGCCCGCCGGGGCCACCATCGCGGATGCCTGGACCGCGCTCGCGGCCCAGGTCCCTGCCGTCGCCTCGGGCCGGCCGTTCGTGCGGTTCGCGCGGAATGGCGACTACGCCGCCGCAACGACGCCCCTCGAGGAGGACGACGAGATCGCCTGCATCCCGCCGATCAGCGGCGGAGCGGGGGAGGAGGCCGCCGGAGACGACCCCGTGATCCGCCGCCTGGAGCTGCGCGCAGACCCGTTTCCCGCATCGCTCGCCCGCGAGCTTGCGGACGCGATCGCCACGCCGGCCGACGGCGCGGTGGTGATCTTCGAGGGCCGCACGCGGTCGACGCCCGGCACGCCCGCCCCGGGCGAGGAGGCGGAGGCGGCCCGGCACGCCGGCAGTGCCGTGGAGTCGCTGGAGTACGAGGCCCTGGACTCGCTCGTGCGGCGCACCTGGGAGGCGATCGCGGACGAGGTCGCGGACCGCTTCGGGGTGCGGCGGCTGGCGATCGCGCACCGGACGGGGGATGTACCCCTCGGCGAAACGAGCATCATCGTCGTGGCGGCGGCGCCCCACCGCGAGGCGGCCTTCTCCGCCGCCCGCCACGCGATGAACGAGACGAAGGCGCGCGTGCCGATCTGGAAGGCTGAACGGTTCGCCGATGGGCACGTCTGGATCGGCCAGCCGGCACGCACGGCTGGCCCGGAGGAGGGCGCCCGATGACGGTCCTCACGACGATGGGCGTCGGCATCCACTCACGCTCCGTCCGATGACGGATCTGCTGGCGCCGGAGCTCGAGCGTGTCCTCCGCCTGGCGGCGGACCTGGCGGGAGCGTGGGGTGCTCGGGCGCGCATGTCGACCACGCTGGCCCGCGAGCGGGCGATCCTGCGCCTGTTCGGCGTCTCCGGCCTGGACCGGGCCGAGGTGCCCCTGGCGTCGGCCGTCATCGAGCGTGCCCTGGGCGACGACCCCGGACGCCTTGCCGGCGGCATCGCCCTCCCCTTCGCGATCGCGCTGCTCGAGTACGACCTCACGCCGCAACAGCTGGCGCTCGACGTCACGAGCGGTGCGGTCGACCTCGCCTTCGAGGCACAGCTGCTCAGCGATCCCGAACGGCGGTCCGCCGCTGAAGCCGAGGCCCGCCGGCTGGCGACGTTCGGGCTGAAGCGGATCGATGCGCACCGGATGGCTCGTCTCGAGACGCTCGCCATGCTGGGTGACGCGCCGCGCCCGTGGATCGGCAGCACGCTGGCCTCCCCGAATCTCGATGCCGCACCGGACGAGGCGGCGAGGCTCGTGGCCGCGTGCGCCGATCTGCTGCGCGTGCGGGTCCCGGCGATCCGCGAGCTGGTCCTGCGCCTCCACGACCGCGGGGTCGAAGGGGCGGACTGGCACCCGGCCCGTCACGACGGCCGGCCCGTCGGCGAGGATCCGGCGGAGGTCCCGAGCGGCAGCCAGCGCGCGCTGTCAGCGCTCCGGGTGCGGGTCGACCAGGCGGCGGCCGAATCTCGGCGCTACGTGCGCCTTTCGAGCGTCGCTTCGGCGCTCGCCGCGCCCGAGCAGGCGTTGGTGGCCGCGCTCGAGCGGATCGATGTCGTCGAGGCTGACCCGATTGCCGAGATCGTCGCCGACGGCGTGGACCCGGACCGGGCGCTGGCCGACCACGCGTTCGCGAATCGGCTCCTCCGCCGCGCGAACGCCCACGTGATGGTCGGTCCGGGTCCCCTGATCGTTGCGCCCGACCTTGCCCGGGGCGTTCCGCCGGACGCGGGGATGCGAGCGGGCCGGTCGTTCGCGATGCAGGCGCTCTCGATCGCGCTCGCCCAGGGCGACGGAATCCCGGCGCCGCAGCTGATCGCTGGCGCGCTGGCGCCATGGCTCGTGGAGGAGCGCGACCCCGCGACACAGGCCCTCGCCACGGTCGCGCTCCAGCGCGCGGCATGGCCGGAGATTTCGCTGGCGTTCGAGGAGCCGGCGTCCTCCGGTCGCAGCGCGGCCCGCTGGCCGGTCCTGCTCGTGCTTGGCCTGGCGATCGCCGGTTCGCGGGCGGTCGTCGTGCGGAACGCCCGGGCCGGTGAGCTCGGTCGGGTCGTGGAATCGACACGGGCGACCGCGACGCTCGCGGCCGAGCTGGCCGCGAGCCCGGCGGAGGCGCTCGCCCGGCCGGCAGTCGTCGCGCACGCGACCGCGCTCCTCGCGGCCGCGACGGCCACGCTCGAGCGGCTTCGTGACGCGGGCTGGGGCTCCGTGCTGGGTGATCGGCCGGAGAGGTCCGGGCGAGCCGGGCTCGGCGCGGATGCCGTCGCGGAGCGGACCGAGGCGTTCGACACGCTGGCGGCGGCGTTCGGCGAGAGCTGATTCGAAGCTGGGTCCGGCCGACCCGCGCTACTCCGTGAGCCGGAGCGAACGGAGCATCTCGGCCACGCCCCAGGCCTGCGCGTAGCAGCCGACCGGACGATGCGGCGGGTCGCCCTCGAGGCACTCGGAGACCGTACCCAGGCCGGCGTCGCGCAGATGGTCCGCCAGCCCGTCGAGGCGCGCCCGGACATTCGCGGCGGATGTCCCGGTTCGGAGGAGTGCCTCCACGTAGGCACCCGTGAGCCATGTCCAGGCCGTCCCCTGGTGGTAGGCAGCGTCCCGCCGCAGGCGGTCGCCGCGGTACGTGCCGAGGTACGCCGGATCCGAAGGCGCCAGCGAGCGGAGCCCAAGGCCGACCCAGAGCGATCGC
>CAZKXK010000185.1:1733-4898 GCA_964556585.1 uncultured Anaerolineaceae bacterium | reverse complement strand
CCGCGCCTTCCGCAAGGTGTCGCTCGCCGTCCGCGCCGGCGAGGTGCTCGGCATCTACGGCTTCATGGGCTGCGGCCAGCTCGAGCTCGCCCGCACATTGTTCGGCAAGCTCCATCCGGACGGCGGCGAGTTGAAGGTCGGCGGGCGGCCCTGGAGCTGGACCGCATCCGCCAGCTTGCCGTCGCGATGGGTCGTCTCCCGGTAGAACGCCGCCTGCTGGTGCGGGTTCTCGCCGTAGGGCAGGTCGTTCACCTTCTCCAGCACGATCGAGACGTGGGGCGGGAAGGGATTGCCCGTGATCTGGTTGAGGTACGCGGCGACCTCCGCGTGGTGCGCGGCGACAACGGCGAACGCCTCCGCGGCCAGCCGCTGGCGCAGCTCTGCCGAGACGCTCCCACGGTCGCGGATCTCCGCCACGACGTCCGCGTACGCAGACGGGCTGCTGACCGCCGCGACGCCCGCGTGGTTGCGCGCGGCCGCCGAGAGGAGCGCGGTCCCGCCGACGTCGATCATCTCGAGCGCCTCCTCGAGCGGGAGGCGGCGCTCGCCGACCTGCGGGGCGAACGGCTTGACGGTCACGACCACGATGTCCAGCAGCCCGATGCCGTGCTCGGCAAGCTCCGCGAGCTCTTCGGGCCGGTCGCGGCGGGCCAGGATCCCGGCGTAGACCGCCGGATGGAACGTCTTGACGAGGCCGCCAACGAGTGGCGGGACGTTCGTCAGGGCTGTCACCGGGAGTGCGTCGATGCCATCCGCGAGGAGATGCTCCCGTGTCCCGTCGGTGGCGTAGAGCTCGACGCCGAGCCCAGCGAGGTCGCGGGCGAGCGCAATGATCCCGTCGCGATCCGCGACCGATAGGAGGGCTCGCACCCGGATCAACCTCCCGCGTCAGCACAACCGGACAGAAGCACAGCCGGAAAGAAGCCGCCCTGGGCGTCGGGTCGGCTTCGCACCTGGCGGCGAGTATACCCCGCGGGCATGGCATACTCAGCGTCCGGCGCCGGGTGGCGGCGCCGCCGGTGAGTCGCGCCGCTCGCAGCGCCCGCCGAGCCCGCGAAGCGACGGAGGTCCGCGCCCGTGACCCGCCCGCCCTGGGAGTACCTGTTCGACACGTTCAACGACAAGGTCTTCCCGGACCTGTTCAACCCGACCTGGATCTTCTCCCTCGTCGGGATCGTGTTGATCGTGGTCCTGTACAACGTCCGGACGCGACAGCTGCGGCGCCACCCCCCGTACCTGGATCTCTACGAGTGGCTACTCTGGACGTCGATCTCGCTGTTCTTCCTGCTGCTTGTCTACGCGATCTTCCACTTCGACTTCATCTTCACCGTGGTCACGATCCCGATCGGGCTGGCGGTCCTGGCGTGGGTGCGCTTCGTCCGCTTCCCGCCCGAGCTGGCGCGCTACCAGCAGCAGCTCGCCAAGGCGCGCTTCTACTCGAAGCAGAAGTTCGCCCACCCCGAGTCCACGATCCGGCCGAAGCGGGCCCGGCGCCGCCGCGGCTGAGGGTGGAGATCCGCCGCTTCGGCGTCGGACACCGGCGCCCGGAGGGCCCCTCCGGGACGACCGGCGTCGTCTCGGCGGTGATCCACGCCGACGCCCGCGGCATGGTCGCGGAGCTCGCCTTTGCGCGCCGGTCCACGATGGAGCCGCATCGAAGCGCGAACAGCGCCTGGTTCGTCGTCGTGGAGGGCGGTGGCTGGATCCAGGTCGCCGATGAGAAGGCGCGCGTCGCTGCCGGCGAGGCGGTTCTCTGGCCGGCCGGCCTGGAGCACGCGGCGTGGACCGAGCTCTCGGAGATGCGCGCGTTCATGGTCGAGTTTGCCGGCGCGGATGACACGGCCGCGCTCGGGATCCTCGAAGGTCGGGCGCTCGAGCTGACGCCGGGCGGTGCCGCTGATCCGGGAGAGGCATCGCGGGCCGCCGCCGTGTCCGCCCCGCGGGCCGAGGGCTCGCTGACCTCGGGCTCGACGGCCGGCGCGAGGACCGCGGCGGAGGGCGAGCCACTGTAGGGCCGGCCCCTGCCCTGGCGCCGCCTGCGGCTGGCGTCGTCGTCTCCGGGCGCGTGACAGTTGCCGGAGTGTTGCCCCGCGCACAGGCGGCTTTCACAACGCCCGGTGGCCACCCATCGACGGGGCCGGGCGGACGGCTCCCGGACGATCCGAGCACGACGTCGGGACGATCCGAGCACGACACCGAGCTCGAGGTGTCTCGTCGCCGGCGGACCTTCGCCGGCCACCCCGGGTATCCGCGCGAAGCGCCGCGCCAGACTCGGGAATCAACACTCCGGCAACTACCGGGCAGCCCAGGGGCTGGCGTCGAGGCGTGGGGCTCGTGGCAAGACCGCACCGGAACCCGCAGGTGTACCGGCAGCGCGCGACGCCCCGCCGCTCGGTCGTCCCGTGTCGGCGCAGGCGGCGGCCCAACGATCGGCCCGGGGGTCGGCGGCGGCCCAACGATCGGCCCGGGGGTCGGCGATGACCCGGGCGACGACCCGATCTACCGGCTCCCGAGCACGGCCCCGAACTGGCCCAGGATGGCCGCCGTGGCGCCCCACACGATCCGGCGCTCGACCATGTACGCCCCGTAGCGGAGCGGCCGGCCGAGAGGATCCGGGTCGACGATCAGGGGGGCAACGTCGGGCATGAAGGCGGTCACCGGCGCCTCGAGGATGGCCGCCACTTCCCGCCGATCCGGCACGAACCGGGGTCGTCGCGCGGCGATCGCGACGACCGGCTCGACGCGGAAGTTGCTGGGCGGGATCCACAGCGCGTCCAGGAAGCCGACCACATCGACGCCGTCGCGATCAGGGTCCAGCCCGACCTCCTCCGCGGCCTCCCGCAACGCGGTCGCGGCCCCATCGGCGTCGTCCGAGTCGACCTTCCCGCCCGGGAGGGACACTTCACCGGAGTGATCGCCGCCGTACTCCACGCGTTGCGTGAGCACGAGCCATGCCTCCCCGTCCGGCCCGGGATAGACCAGGACGAGCGCGGCCGCCGGCCGGGCGGTCCGCGGGGCCGGCAGCCGATCGATGGGGATGCCTCCGGGCAGCCGCTCCGGCTGCAGCCAGGCCGGCGGCGGCGGGAGCGGGCGGCGTACTGCGATCATGCAGGCGCGAACCTGGTCAGGCGTCATCGCTGCCATCGTAGTGCGGCTGCGGCAGGA
>CAZKXK010000185.1:0-1633 GCA_964556585.1 uncultured Anaerolineaceae bacterium | reverse complement strand
GACCCGCGTTCCGCCGGCAGCGCCGCTCAGTTGAGCAGCGGTCCCTCGTCCCCGTCCTTCCTGCTGGTCGGCGGCAGGTCGAGGACCGATGCTGCCGCCGCGCCGAGGCGCGGATCGTCGCGCCCGCCGGCCCGCGCGTCACGCCGATCGGATGCGTCCGCCAGCACCGTCGCGCCGCTGCTCGTGAAGACCAGCGTCCCGGAGACCGGGTCCGCGTCGACGGCGATCGCGTCGCCGGGCTTGAACTCGCCGCGCAGGAGCGCCCGCGCCAGCGGGTTCTCGACCAGGCGCTGGATGGTCCGCTTGAGCGGCCGGGCCCCGTACGACGGGTCCGACCCGTCCCGGGCGATCACCGCCTTGGCCGCCGGCGACAGCGTGAGGGCCAGGTCATGCGACGCCAGGCGGGCCTGCAGCTCGCGAAGCAGAAGCTCCACGATGCGCTCGAGGTCAGCCTCCGAGAGGGCGTGGAACACGATGATCTCGTCCACCCGGTTGAGGAACTCGGGCCGGAACTCAGCCCGGAGCGCGCCCAGCACCTGCCGCTTCATCGCCTCGTAGGCGGAGTCGTCCGGGGTCGGTCGTCCCGTGAACCCCGTGATGAGCTGGCTCCCGACGTTGCTGGTCATGATCACGACGGCGTTCTTGAAGTCCACCGTGCGGCCCTGCCCGTCGGTCAGCCGCCCGTCGTCGAGGACCTGGAGGAGGACGTTGAAGACGTCCGGGTGCGCCTTCTCGATCTCGTCGAGCAGGATCACCTGGTAGGGCCGCCGGCGCACGGCCTCGGTCAGCTGGCCGCCCTCCTCGTACCCGACGTAGCCGGGAGGCGCGCCGATCAGGCGCTGGACGGAGAACTTCTCCAGGTACTCGGACATGTCGATCCGGACCATCGCCTGCTCATCGTCGAACAGGAAGTCGGCCAGCGCGCGGGCCAGCTCGGTCTTGCCGACACCGGTCGGGCCCAGGAAGAGAAACGAGCCGATCGGGCGGCGCGGGTCCTTCAGGCCGGCACGCGCCCGGCGGACCGCGTCGGAGACGGCTTCGACCGCCTCGTCCTGGCCGACGACCAGCTCGTGCAGCCGGTCCTCCATCTGGACGAGCTTCGCCATCTCGCCCTCGAGAAGCTTCGTCACCGGAATCCCCGTCCAGGCGCCGACGATCTCGGCGATGTCGTCCGCGTCCACCTCTTCCTTGAGAAGGCGTGGTCCGCCCTCGGTCACCGCCATGGCGGCTTCCTGGGCGCGGAGGCGCTCCTGGAGCTGAACCAGCGTGCCGTACTTGAGCTCGGCCGCCGTACCGTAGTCGGCCTCACGCTCGGCCTGGTCGATCCGGACCGCGAGCGCCTCGAGCGCCGACTTCGTCTGCCGGATGCCGGAGATCGCCTGCTTCTCGGCTTCCCAGCGCTGCTTCATCGCGCCGGCCTGCTCGGCGATCTCGCCCAGCTCGGCCTCCAGGGTCGCCAGGCGCGCCCTGGAGGCCTCGTCCTTCTCCTTGCGAAGTGCCTCCCGCTCGATCTCCAGCTGGATCCGCCGCCGCTCCAGCTCGTCGAGCTCGACCGGCATGGAGTCGATCTCCATCCGGAGGCGGCTGGCCGCCTCGTCCACCAGGTCGATCGCCTTGTCGGGGAGGAAGCGCT
>CAZKXK010000184.1:0-4915 GCA_964556585.1 uncultured Anaerolineaceae bacterium | reverse complement strand
GCCCCGATCCAGGACGCGATCCGCACCGCGTCCGGCGACCCGGGCAGGGTCGCGTCCCGCTCGCGGCACACGGCTCCGCCCACGGTCGCCCGGCGCGTACCCCACCGGCGCCCGCCGGGGTGGCACTGCGCGCGGGACGTCGTCCGACATGCCCGCGTCGGCGGGCTGATGGGCGGCGCCGTCGGCAACGGGACGTCGCGACGCGCGTCCCGCGAGGAAGGCGGGGGCTTCCGGCTCGACCGGGGCGAACCCCGGCTGGCGATCGGCATCCGCCATCGGCTCGATCGGCCGAGCCTGCCCTGCTCCTGCCGTGCCGCCCGCGGCAGGGCCGCCCGCGGCCGCCAGCGCGCCGAGCGCGGAGCCCGACCACGCGCCAAGGCCGGGGCCCTCGTCCGCGGCGTCGGGGACGGAGCGGTCGTCGGAGTCGGACGCGGGCAGTCCGGTCGGGCTCACAGCTGCCTCGGACGCACCGGCGCCGGCCGCGCCCGCTCCTCCCGCGCCGGCCGCACCAGCCTCCGCTGCCCAGGGCGGCGGCGCGGTCCACTCGGCCCGTCTCTGCCGAGGCGGCGGCGCCGGCGTGCCCTGTGGCACCACCGGCCTGCGCGCCTGCTCGGCCGGTCGATCCGCCTGTCGCGGCGCCGTCGGGGCCTGGCGGAGTGTCCGGATGGGCTGCTCCACCGGCGGCGCTGCCTCCCGTCGCGCCCAGTCCACGAAGGTCGGGCAACCAGGGAAGGAGGGCGAGAGACAGTAGGCCGCCTGGTGGGCGAGTGCCCGCGATGCGGCGGGGCTTTCCGCAAAGCATCGGTGGCGGTGGTCGGGAACGGTGGACCGGAAGTCCCGGTCGTCATCGAATGCGACGAACGGACAGACAGCCTCTCGGTCCGCGCCAGCCGGGCTTCGTTCGGTCATGGCGCCGATCATAGCGGGGATATGCCGGGCCGAGCGGACCGGCCCTGCTGCCCTCCACCCATTCCCGCCGGGCGGTCAGCTCAGGATGTGGATCGCCCGCAGGCCGAGGTCGCCGACGATCACGAGGATCGAGGTCCAGAGGATCACGCCGGCGCCCATCCACGTGATCAGCCGCCGGCGGGGTGCGCCGAGCACGATCGCGATCGCCGTTCCCATCGCGGGTGCGAACACGAGTGGCGAGACGAGGCCCCAACCGGCGACACCGTAGCGAAGCCAGACGCCGTACAGGCGTCCGTGACCCGCGGCCGTGGACGCGCCCCGCCGCCGCACGAGCCAGGCGCGAGCTGCGTCTCCGGCCAGGGCTACCGCGAAGACCCCGATCATCGACCCGATGATCGTGAGGCCCCACACGAGGAACGGCGACAGGCCCAGCGCAAGGCCCACGGGTACGGCGCCCCAGATCTCGACGACGGCAAGTCCAAGGACGCTGAGCGCGGGCGTGGAAACGGCTCCTCTCACTCGTGGGCGGACGGAGATTCTCGGCCGGCGGCCCGCCGCGCTGCTGACGCCGGGCGGCGCCCGAACCCGCGCCGGCGGTGCCCGCACCCGAGGGAGTATAGGTTCGCCGCCGGGTGGGCTTGGAGGCCCCGTCAGACCGTCGGCTGCGAGGCGGACTGCCGGGGAGCGGGCTCCCAGGCCTCGCCGGTGCGCCTACCCCTTCCGGCGATAGGTCCAGATGGCAAGCGGGGCGAAGACGACCACGATCCCGGCGATCCAGCCCAGCGCCAGCAGCACGGTGCCGGCGTCGGCAGTGCCGAGGATCAGGCCGCGGGCCGCGTTCACCACGATCGTCACGGGGTTCGCCTGGGCGATCGGGCGCAGCCAGTCCGGCATCGTGGCGACCGGCACGAACGCCGAGCTCGCGAACGTGAGCGGGAAGACCGGGATGAAGATCGCCCCCTGGGCAGCCTGGGCCGACTTTGCCCGCAGGCCGATGTTCGCCGACAGCCAGCTGATCGAATAACCGAACAGGGTCACCAGCACAAGGGCAAGCAGGAACTCCGGCACGGTGCCGGTGAACCGAAAGCCGATCAGGAAGCCGACCACGGTCATGACCGCAACCGTGTACGCGTTGCGCAGGAGGTCCGCGAACGTCCTCCCGATCAGCACGCCCGAGGGCGCCATCGGGAGCGAGCGGAACCGGTCGATGATCCCCTTCTGCAGGTCCTCGGCCAGCCCGATCGCGGTACCGGTCCCGCCGAAGACGACCGTCTGGACGAAGATGCCCGGCATCAGGAAGGTCACGTAGTCGATTCCGGGCGTCTTGATCGCGCCGCCGAAGACGAACGCGAAGAGCAGCACGAACATGATCGGTGTGATCGTGTCCACCACCAGGAGCTGTGGGTTTCGGACCACCGCCAGCATGTTGCGCCAGGCGAGCGTGATCGAGTCGGTCACGATCCAGCTCGGCCGGCGACGAATCTGCGGGATCGGGCGGCCGGCCGTGGCCGGCGCGGTGAGGGCGGTCATGCTGCCTTCTCCTCTTCCTTGCGGCCGAAGCGCCGGCGCGAGCGCGCGGCCCGGGCGGTGGCGGTCGTGTCGGCCGGCGGTGTCTCCTCGGCCCGGCGGCCCGTCAGCGCGAGGAAGACGTCGTCGAGGCTGGGCCGGCGCAGGGCAAGCTCCGCGATCTCCAGCCCGGCTCCGTCGATCCGGCGGACGATCTCGGCAAGCATCCCGGCTCCGTTCTGGACCGGGAGGTGGATGCGGCCCTCGCCGGCCTCGGCGCGCGGCTCCGCGGCTGCCAGCGGGCGCAGAAGCTCGAGCGCCTCCGACGTCCGCCGGGGATCGACGAAGCGGACGTCGACGACATCCTCGCCGAGGCGGTCCTTCAGATCGTTCGCGGTCCCCTCCGCGATCAGGAGGCCGTCATCGATCACGGCGATCCGGTTCGCCAGGCGGTCGGCCTCCTCGAGGTACTGGGTGGTCAGCAGGATCGTCGTCCCGTCGGCGACCAGCCGCTCGATGACGTCCCAGAGCCCGAGCCGGCTGGCCGGGTCGAGGCCGGTGGTCGGCTCGTCGAGGAACAGGACCTCGGGGCTGCCGACGAGGCTCGCGGCGAGGTCGAGGCGGCGGCGCATGCCCCCGGAGTACGTTCGGGCGGGGCGGCCGCCGGCAGCGACGAGGTCGAAGGTCGCGAGCAGCTCGTCGGCGCGGGCGCGCGCGGCGGGCCGGCCCACGTGGAGCAGCCGGCCGACCATCTCCAGGTTCTCCCGGCCGGTCAGGTTCTCGTCGACCGCCGCGAACTGGCCGCTGAGTCCGATCGCCGCGCGGACCGCATCCGGCTCGCGCAGCACGTCGTGGCCGGCAACCGTGGCGCGGCCGCCGTCCGGGTTGAGGAGCGTCGTGAGGATGCGGACGGCCGTCGTCTTGCCGGCGCCGTTGGGGCCCAGCAGGCCGAGGATCGTGCCGGCCGGGACGGCCAGGTCGATCCCGCGCAGGGCATGGACGTCGCCGTAGGACTTGCGCAGGCCCTCGGCTGAGATGGCGAACTCGAACATGAAATCCCTCGTCGTGTCGCGCGCCGCGTGGCGTGTGCGGGCGCCACCTCCTACTTCGGGCGACGCGGGTGGTCGGATTGCCGAGGGACGCGGCGTCAGCCAGGGCCGCCGCCTCGGTCACGGGCGGATCATTGCCGGCGGCGAGCCACGTCGAGGGCGGGCCTTACCTTCGGCCGAAGATCACGGCGAGGATCCCCTTGAGCAGACCGGTGACCGCCGCGAGCACGAAGAGGACCCCCAGGCCCACCACGAGCAGCGGCCACAGTGGGAGCGGGACAACGCCGAACACGAGGATCACGAGAAGCCCGACGACGAGACAACCGCACATGGCCCACCGGCTCGATCCAGGATCAGTCGATGGATCATCGCACGAGCGCACACGGCCAGGAGCGGCGGAGACCGGGCGGTCGAGGGGGCGCGATCCCAGGCGCCGGCGGCGCCGGCCGGGGAACCATTGGTCCGTGTCGCACGTCCCCGGAGACGATGCACAATGCGTGCGCCACTGGGGGATACATGAACGACGTGGAACACGCTCGATCCTCGCCGGGCCGCCGGGCCGCCGGGCCATCCCGCGCGGCCGGCCTCGCGGTCATCATGGCGCTCATCCTCGGCGGGTGCGTGAGTGCCGGGTCCTCCGCCGGCGCACCCACGCCGGCCGTCACCCCGGCGCCGCCGGTTGCCGTGACGTCCGAGCCGCCTTCGCCATCTGCCACGACCGCGCCCGCCCCGACGCCCAGCGCCCCGAGCGGCGGCCCGGGCGGCGGACCGGCCGCAACCGCCGCGTGCGCCTCCCCCGGCGACTCGGTCCAGGCCTGCCGTCGCGCATCCGCCGCCCCCGCGCCAGCAGCGACGCCGGCTGTGACGCCGGCTGCGACGCACGCAGCCACCCGGACGCCGGCGCCGACAGCCACCCCCACGCCGGGAACCGCGACCTCGTCCGTCAGCGTGACCCAGGCGGACAACGGCACGACGCTGCATCTCGCGGTCGGCCAGCAGTTCCTCCTGGACCTCGGCTCGAGCGAGGATTGGGCCGTCACCGTCTCCAACCAGGACGTCGTATCGCGCGTGATCGGCGTGCTCGTGGTGAAGGGGGCCCAGGGGATCTACGCGGCCCGTGCCAGCGGCACCACCGTCCTCAGCGCGATCGGCAGCCCGCACTGCTCTTCCGGCGTCTGCCCGCTCTTCCGCATCGCGTTCACGGTCACGATCACCGTCGATTGAGCCTCCCGCCGGCCGGGCCGGCGTGGGAAACTCCAGCCATGCTTCGAACCCGGGCGCCGAGCTCCCTCTCGTGATCGCCGCGTGGTCGCGGCTGCGGTCGGTCTTCGGCCCGCCGGACGGCCCGCACGACACGCGCGGCTCGGGCATCCTGCGACCGACGGTCTTCGGGGCCAGCGACGGCCTGGTGTCCAACGTCAGCCTGATCATGGGCATCGCCGGCGCGTCGT
>CAZKXK010000183.1:0-4933 GCA_964556585.1 uncultured Anaerolineaceae bacterium | reverse complement strand
GCGGGCGCCGTGGCGCCCGGGCTCCTGTTCTACACGCCGTCGGACGGGGGCGGGACCGACGGGCCCGCCATCTTCACGAACGATGGCGACCTCGTCTGGCTCCGGCCGGACAGCGGGATGCAGGTCACGAACTTCCACGTCGTCGATCTGGCAGGGCAGCCGACGCTGGCGTGGTGGGAAGGGACCATCAACGGGGGGATCGGTACCGGCGACGTCGTCCTGGCAGACAGCACCTACCGGGAGATCTCGCGGGTCCGGGCCGGCAACGGGCGTCGCGTGGATCTGCACGAGTTCCAGCTGACATCGCAGGGGACGGCGCTCCTGCTGGCCGACGCCGGCGTCGCGGCGACCAGCGCACCAGGTGGCAGCGGGCTGGTGGGCCAGGTGATGGACTGCGCCGTCCAGGAGATCGACCTGCAGACCGGCGCGGTGCGGTTCGAGTGGCACACGATCACCGACATCACGATCGACGAGTCGTTCGTCGATCCCCCGACTGACCCGACCGCCTCCATCTACGACTACGTCCACGCCAACTCGATCGAGGTCGACGGCGACGGCACGCTGCTGGTCTCGGCGCGCAACACGTCGACCGTGTACAAGATCGACCGGACGACCGGCGCCATCGTGTGGCGTCTCGGTGGCAAGCGGAGCGACTTCACGATGGGGGCCGGCGCCACGTTCTCGTGGCAGCACGATGCGCGCCGGCAGCCGGACGGCACGCTGACGATCTTCGATGACAGCGCGAGCCCCGGCCACTCGCGGGGGATCGTGCTCAGGCTCGATGAGCAGGCGATGACGGCAACGCTCGTGCGTGCCTTCGAGCACGCCGCTCCACTGTTGGCCCGGAGCCAGGGCAACGTGCAGATCCTGCCGGGCGGCAACGTCCTGGTCGGCTGGGGCGACGCGGGCTATGTGAGCGAATTCTCCCCGAACGGGAAGGTCGTCTTCGACGCCACCTACCCGGCGGCAGTCCAGTCCTACAGGAACTATCGCCTGGCGTGGACCGGCCGTCCGGCGGACCCGCCGGCCGCGGCGGCGGTGTCGGGCCCCGGCGGCAGTGTCACGGCGTTCGCGAGCTGGAACGGCGCCACCGAGGTCGCCACCTGGGACGTGCTCGCCGGTCCGTCGGCGGGGGCTCTCAAGCTGGCCGGCTCCGTGCCGCGATCCGGCTTCGAGACCTCCATCCCGGTGAAGGGTCCCGCGCAGTGGGTACGGGTGGTGGCGCGCAACGCCCGCGGTGCCGTGCTGGGGTCATCGCCCATCGTCAACGTCTCCGCCTGAGCGCCGCGCCGGGCGCGGGACCGGGGCCCTCGCCACCGGCGGCCCGCGTCTGCCGTGTGCGGCCGGATCGACGCCTGTGTCGCCGCCTCGCCGTGTGCGGCCGGATCGTCGCCTGGGTCGCCGCCTCCGCCGTGTGCGGCAGATGCACGATCGCGACGGCCGCGGGGAGTTGACGCCCCTGGGCATCAGGACTGTTCGCCGGACGCACAAAGTCGACCGAATCGCGGCCGCAGGCGGCCTCGAACACGGCCGGAAGATGCCTCGGACACGCCCGAAGGCGCCCCGGACGCGGCCGGAAACGGCCCCAACATCCCGCGGGACCCCTTCTTGGCCACCGGCCGGCCGGAAGGTGCGTCCAACGCACGCACGTTTCGCGTTCGTGCGTCCGATGTACTGAATCGATGCCCCGCCGCATGCGGACGTCGCATGCCCCGCCGCATGCGGACGTGGCGGCGGACGCACGTCGCGGCGGACCCGGAAGCTATCCCCCGTGCGTCGGGGCCGAGGGTGCCGTGGCCCAGGCGGGCGACCACTGCTCCCGGCGGATGCGATCGACCTCGTCGGGTGCGATCTCGGGGACGGGCCCGAACGCGAGCGCGCGCAGGTAGGCGTCCGCGACGCCTTCGACCACGGACGCGGCGTTGTACGCGTGGTCGACCGTCGGACCGATGGCGAGCACGCCATGGTTGCGCAGCAGGCAGGCGCTCCGGCCCTGGAGCGCGTACGTCGTGAGCTCGGCCACCTCCGCCGTCCCGCCCCGCGCATACGGCGCGGTCTCGATGCCCCCGCCGCAGGACGAGACCAGGCCGTGCAGGATCGGCGGGATCGCGAGCCCCATCGCCGCGACCGCCATCGCGGCCGGGCTGTGCGTGTGCACGACCCCGCCCACGTCCGCCCGCCGCGCGTAGGTGAGGGTGTGCAGCGGAAGCTCGCTCGTCGGCTTCAGCGCGCCGTCCACGACGCTCCCGTCGAGACGCACGATGACCACGTCCTCCGGCCGCATCGTGTCATAGGGAGTGCTCGCGGGCGTCATCGCGATCAACTCCGGCTCGCCCGCGACCCGCATGCTGATGTTGCCCGCGGTGAAGTAGACGAGTCGCTCCGCGAGCAGGCGCCGCGCGAACAGCAGGACCCGCTCCCGCGCCTCGTTCCAGGCGATCGGCGTGCTCATTGCTCCTCTCCTGCGCGAACCGTCGCGCCCGCTGCAGCCTGCCCGGCGTCCCGGACCTCGGCGAACGGCGGCTGCAGCACGCCGACGTCGGTGATCCAGCCGGTCACGAGGTCGTGCGGCGTGACGTCGAACGCGGGGTTCCACACGGGAACGTCGGCCGGCGCGGCGAACCGTCCCTGCCAGCTCCGAACCTCGTCGCCGGGTCGTTCCTCGATCTCGATGCCGACACCCGATGGGGTTGCGAGGTCGAACGTCGAGGTGGGCGCGGCAACGTAGAACGGGACGCCCGCGTGCCGCGCCGCGAGCGCCAGCCCGAACGTGCCGATCTTGTTCGCGGTGTCCCCGTTCGCGGCGATCCGATCCGCGCCCACGATCACCGCGTCCACCCGACCGGCGTGGAGCAGCGGAGCGGCCGCGCTGTCGGCAATCAGCGTGACCTCGATCCCGGAGCGCATGAGCTCCCATGTCGTGAGGCGTGCCCCCTGCAGGAGGGGCCGGGCCTCGCACGCGAAGACGTGCACCGGCTCCCCGGCGGCTGCCTTCGCGTACACGACGCCCAGGGCCGTGCCCCAGCCGAGCGTGGCAAGGCGACCGGCGTTGCAGTGGGTGAGTATCCGGCTCGCGCCGGCGAGCTCGGCTCGCCCGTGCTCGCCGATCAGGCGACATGCCTCGCGGTCCTCGTCGACGATTCGCTGCGCTTCGAGGAGCGCGCGCGCACGCATCGCGGCGGGTGTCGCCTCCCGCGCCGCGGCATCGCGCACCCGGCCCACGGCCCACGAGAGGTTGACGGCGGTCGGGCGGGCCGAGCCTACCCGCGCCGCGACCTGGTCCAGCGCAGCCAGTGCATCCTCGCGGGTCGCGGGACGCGCCTCGTCCAGGCCCAGCACCACGGCCAGCGCGCCGCAGCCACCGATCGCCGGCGCGCCGCGCACGGCGAGCGTCCGGATCGCGTCGACGGCAGCCTCCACGGTGGTGAGGCGAAGGATGGCGCAGGTGGCCGGGAGCCGGGTCTGGTCGATGATCTCGATGGCGTCGCCGGCCCAGGCAACCGCGCTCGGCAACGTGTCCATCAGCTCCTCATGTCGATCTCGGATTCCGCGGGCGCGGTGCCGCGCGCGGTCCCCGCGTGGCGCAACCATGCCGCCCGGTGGTGCGGGTGATCGAGGCACATGCTACCTGCCGCGGGCCATCGCCTCGAGCGCGGTCACGTAGGCGCGCTCGTCCCGCGCCTGGCTCGACGGGTGGTGCACCGCGTAGCGCACGACACCCTCCGCGTCGAGGATGAACGTCCCCCGGTCCGCCTGTCCGGTGCGTTCGTTCCAGACCCCGTAGAGCTTCGCCACGGTGCCCACGGGCCAGCGATCGGACACGAACCGGTTCCGGTAGCCCTGGGCCTCCTGCCACGCCCGCAGCGCGTGCGTGGAGTCGACGCTGACGCCGAGCACCGTGACGCCGCGCTGTTCATAGGCGCCGAAGTCGTCGCGGATCTCGCACAGCTCGCGCGTACAGGTCGAGCTGAAGGCGCCGGGGAAGAAGACCAGCATCACCGGTCCGCCCCGCAGGTCGCTCAGGGTCAGGGGCTCCTTGTCCTGGTCGAGGAGCGTGAAGTCGGGGGCGATCTCGCCGATCTCGGGCATCGGTTCCTCCGTCAAGGTGGGTGCGGCGCGTCGGCTGCGGTTCGGCAGGCGTTGCTCGCCAGTTTCCCACGATCGGCCATGCGAGCCTTTGGACCCGACGAATCGGGACCAGGCGATTCGTTCGACCCTTCGTGGCTGGCAGGCGATGGAGCGTGCAATGGGATCGGTACGATAGTATTTGCGCAACTACGCAAGAGCAGGGGTCTGCCGGGGTGACATTCGTCGCCCGGCCCCGGGTCAGGCTCTCACGGAAGGTCGATGCAATGGTGATCTGCATGCCGGTGACGTCTGGCGGGGAGGTCGACGGGAGTTGGGGACGGGCTCCTCGCGTCGCTGTCGCCAACGTTGAGGGGGAGACCGTTGACCGCTGGCAGGAGTTCGATGTGGGGTGGGACGAGCTCCACGACACGGGCACGGAGGGGGGACACCACGCTCGGGTCGCTCGCTTCGTCCAGGAGCACGGGGTCCAGCTCGTGATTGCGCGCCACGTCGGCCCCGACATGCTCCACATGCTCGAGCGGATGGGGGTCTCCGTGCAACTCGGTGCAACCGGTGACGCGCGGCAGGCTGCCGTGCTCAGCGGGAGCGCGGCCGCTCGACGGGTCGGGCCGTCGGCCTCCGGCTAGCTTCGCTCGGGCCCGCGTCGGGACTCCGCCCTCGAGCGTCGACCTTGTGCCTCGTCGACGTGTGAGCCGAGGTCCAGGCCCTGCTGCGGCGCCGATATCGTCGTTCGCCTCGCCGGCGCGGGCCAGGGGCAACAACGACCGCCGGCCGTTGCGGGATGGGTTCGCGGTACTCCCCAGGGGTATTGACAAACCCCTTGACAAGCCCCGTGGACCTGGTG
>CAZKXK010000182.1:4232-4981 GCA_964556585.1 uncultured Anaerolineaceae bacterium | reverse complement strand
GCGGGCAAGCCGGCAGCCGACGCGAAGCCCGCAGCCCGGCGGCCTCGCGCCGCGAAGAAGGAAGACTGATCGATGGCCCACAAGAAGGCAGGCTCCAGCTCGAAGAACGGCCGCGATTCCGTCGGCCAGCGCCTGGGCGTGAAGGTGGGCGACGGCCAGCTCGTGCCGGCCGGCTCCATCATCGTTCGCCAGCGCGGGATGACGTTCATCGCCGGCACGGGCACAGGCCTCGGCCGCGACTACACGGTCTTCGCGACCGTCGAGGGTCGCGTCCGCTTCGAGCACCAGACCCGAACGAAGAAGCGCATCCGCGTTGAGCCCGTGGTCGAGGCGGCCCCCGTCGCCGCGGCCGAGCCCGCCAGCGCCGGCGCCTGAAACCCCCGCCCAACCCGCCACACCGCGCCCGGAGACCTGATGAAGCCGAACATCCACCCCAAGTACCACGCCTCGAAGGTGCACTGTGCGACCTGCGGCACCGAGTTCGTCGTCGGGTCCACCCGCGCCGAGCTCCGGGTTGACGTCTGCGGGAACTGCCACCCCTTCTACACGGGCAAGCAGATGATCATGGACACGGCCGGCCAGGTCGAGCGGTTCCAGAAGCGCCTCGAGCGCGCCGCGACGGGCCGCTGACGGCTGGGTCGCCATCGCCGCGGGGGGGGGGGGGGGCCGGGGGGGGGGGGGCCGGCCGGGGGGGGGGGCGGGGGGCCGCCGCGCGGGCCGGCGGCCCGGGCGCCGCGGACGGGGACACC
>CAZKXK010000182.1:0-4222 GCA_964556585.1 uncultured Anaerolineaceae bacterium | reverse complement strand
CGGCGGGCCATGGGGCCCGCCGTCGTGATTCCCGGCCGATAGCGTCGCCGATGGCTCGCTTCTCGTACGGGGGCCAGGCGCTCATCGAAGGCGTCCTCATGCGCGGACGGGACGTGATCGCGGTGGCGCTCCGCCACCCGGACGGACGGATCGTGTGGGCGGACGAGAAGCTGGCGGTGGGCTTCCGGGGCACGCGCTGGGCGCGCCTCCCGTTCGTGCGCGGGCTCGTGGTCCTCTACGAGACGCTCGTGGTCGGGACCCGCTGGCTCGTTCGGTCGGCGGGCGTCGCGGCGGTGGAGGACGTCGATCCGTGGCAGCCCGATCAGGCGCCCGAGCCTTCGCCGGCGCCTGGCGTTGCGCCGGAGCCGGCCGGCATGCCGGCGCAGGGCGCCGCCCGCGAGCTCGCTGCCGTGCCGGCACCGGCACAGGGCGCCGCCCCCGACGCGCTGCCGGCACGTGGCGTCGCGCCCGAGCTGGCCGCCCATCCGGTGGCCCGCGACGATGGAGCAGATCGAACGCCGGGCCGCCCGCCGGCTGCCGCCACGGTCGACAGCGCGGACCTCGGCAAGGGCGCGGTCGCGCTCATGCTCGGTCTCACGCTGGTGCTCGGTGTCGGGCTGTTCTTCTTCGCGCCGCTCCTGCTCGCAACGGCGATCGCCGGCGGCCAGAGCAGCATCGTCCAGCGCGTCGTGGAAGGCGCCATCCAGGTGACCATATTCCTCGGCTACCTGCTGCTGATCGGACGCACAGCGGACGTGCGTCGCACGTTCCAGTACCACGGCGCGGAGCACATGACGATCCACGCCCTGGAGGCCGGCGACCCGCTCACGGTCGAGGAAGTCCGCAAGTATCCGACTGCCCATCCCCGCTGTGGCACCGAGTTCCTGGTCGTGGTCATCCTCGTCTCGATCGTCGTGTTCAGCCTGGTGGGTCGCCAGGCAATCCCGGTCATGATCGCGAGCCGGGTCGTGCTGATCCCGGTCATCGCGGGGGTCAGCTACGAGCTGCTCCGCTTCGGCGCGCGACACCGGGACAGCCGTGCGATCCGCTGGCTCTTCGAGCCCGGGATCTGGGTCCAGAAGATCACCACGAAGCAGCCCACGGACGCCATGCTCGAAGTTGCGATCGTCAGCATCGAGCAGGCGCTGCTCGCCGACGGCGAGGCGCTGCCTGCCGGATCAGGGCTGATCGAGCGCACTCCCCTGGTCCTGGCCGAAGCGAGACCGGCGGCGGAGGCCTGAGCCGTGGCCGACGGCGTCCTGGACCGAAAGCTGCGCGACCTGGTCACGCAGTACGAGCATGTCCAGGCGGAGCTCTCGACGCCCGAGGTGGCCGCCGACATGGAGGCGCTCCGGCGCCTTGGCCGCGAGCTCGCCCGCCTGGAGCCGGTGGTCTCGTCGTATCGGCGCCTGGAGGCGCTCCGCGCCGAGCTGGCCGGGGCCCGCGAGATGCGCGACGCGGAGCACGACGATGAGATCCGGGCGATGGCCCGCGAGGAAGTCGACCGGCTCGAGGCAGCCGAGGTCGCCGAGCTCGATGCGCTGACGGTCCACCTGCTCCCCCGCGATCCCAATGACGACCGGAACGTCATCCTGGAGATCCGCGCGGGCGCGGGCGGCGACGAGGCGGCGCTCTTCGCCGGCGACCTGCTCCGGATGTACCTGCGCTACGCCGATCGGCATCGCCTCCGGGCGGAGGTGATGAGCCTCCACGAGACGGGGATCGGCGGCGTCAAGGAAGCGGTCGTGGAGATCTTCGGCGAGGGCGCCTTCAGCCGCCTCAAGTTCGAGAGCGGCGTCCACCGGGTCCAGCGGATCCCCGCGACCGAGTCCTCCGGCCGCATCCACACGTCCACCGCGACCGTGGTGGTCCTGCCCGAGGCGGAGGAGGCCGACCTGTCGATCGACGAGGAGCACGACCTGCGGATCGAGGTCAAGCGTTCCTCCGGCCCCGGCGGCCAGGGCGTCAACACGACCGACTCGGCCGTGCGGATCACCCACCTGCCGAGCGGCCTGGTCGTCGAGATCCAGGACGAGCGCAGCCAGCTCAAGAACAAGGTCAAGGCGATGGCGATCCTGCGCGCCCGGCTGCTGGACCAGGAGCGCTCCCGGCAGCGCGAGGCCGATTCCGCGACGCGCCGCTCGCTGATCGGGGCAGGGGACCGGTCGGACAAGATCCGGACCTACAACTACCCCCAGGACCGCGTGACCGACCACCGGATCGGGATGGACCTGTCGAACCTTCCCGGCGTCCTGGATGGCAACCTGGATCGGCTGCTGGAGGCGCTCAGCACCACCGACCAGGCCGAGCGGCTGGCCTCGCTGGCCGACGACAGCGAACCTCGATCCTGACCGGCAGCACGATGGCGACGGTCGGCGAGCTCCTGGGCGCGGGCACCGACCGCCTCCGCGCGGCCGGTTCGCCGAGCGCCCGGCTGGACGCCGAGCTGTTGCTGGCCGACGCGCTCGGCACGGATCGCACCGGGGTGCTGGCCCACTCCGGCGCCCCCGCGGGGGACGGCCCGGCGGCGCGCTTCGCACTGGCCCTCGAGCGGCGCGCCGCCGGCGAGCCCGTGGCCTACATCCGCGGCATCAAGGAGTTCCACGGCCTGGCGCTGGTGACCGACGCCCGCGCGCTCGTGCCGCGGCCGGAGACCGAGCTCCTGGTGGACCTCGCGCTCGCGGAGGTCGCCGATGTGCTCGGTCGCGCTCCGAGACCCCCCGGCACGCCGCCCGTCCGCGTCGCCGATGTCGGGACCGGCAGCGGCGCGATCGCCGTGGCGGTCGCCGCCGCGCTGCGCCGCCTCGGGATGGCCGGCGAGGTCGAGATCGTCGCGTCCGACCGATCGGCCGACGCGGTTGCGCTCGCCCGGGAGAACGCGGTCGCGCATGGCGTGGCCGATCGCGTCGGGGTCGCGGTTGCCGACCTGCTGCCGGGGGCGGGGGCCGCGGCCGGGTTGCTCAGCGCTCCGGTCCGGTTCGACCTGGTCTGCGCGAACCTGCCCTACATCCGCACGGGCGATCTCGCCGGCCTCCCGCCGCCCGTCCGGTTCGAGCCGCCCGAGGCGCTCGACGGCGGGCCGGATGGGCTGGACGTCATCCGGCGGCTGCTCGCTTCCCTGCCGGATCGGCTGGGCGAGGGCGGGCTGGCGCTCCTCGAGATCGGCTCGGACCAGGCGCAGGCCCTGGATCTCGCCGTCCAATCGCTCATTCCCGGGTGGGACTGCGAGATCGTTCCGGACCTCGCGGGCCTGCCCAGGATCGCCCGGGTCGTCGGGCCCGCGCGCCCGCCGGATGCCCGCCCGTGACCATCTCCCCGCCGACCGCGCCGGGCGGCCGTTCGCGCAGGATCCGGCTGGTGGCGCTGGACCTCGACGGGACGGTGGTCGGCGACGACCTGCGGATCCGGCCCCGGACCGTGGCCGCGGTGCGTTCCGCGGTGGACGCGGGCGTGGCCGTCGCGATCGTCACCGGCCGGATGACCAGCTCCGCGCTCCCGTTTGCGCGGGAGCTCGGCCTGCGCGAGCCGATCGTGGGGATGCAGGGCGCCCTGATCCGCGAGATGCCGGCCGCCGGCCGGCCCGGCCTCGGGCGGCTCCTCTACCATCGGCCGCTGCCGGCCGTCGTCGCCCGCGAGGCGCTGGCATGGTGCCGCGCCAACGGGCTGGAGCCCCACCTGAACCACCTGGAGCGGATGGTGATCCTCGCCGGCGACAGCCGTGCCGCGGAGTACGTGCGCTTCAATTCCGGGCGGGTCGTGATGGTGCCGAACCTCGAGGCCTGGGTTCGCCACCCGGTGACGAAGGTGATCTCGGTGGGAGACGCCCCCCTGCCGACTCGCCTGCTCCCCCGCGCGCGAGCCGACTTCGCCGGACGCGCCGACGTCACCGTCAGCCACCCGAAGTTCCTCGAGTTCGTCGCTCCCGGCGTCAGCAAGGGCGCCGCGGTGCGCTGGCTGGCCCGCCGGCTGGGCATCGACCTGCGCGACACGCTGGCCATCGGTGACCAGCTCAACGACCTCGAGATGATCGAGGAGGTCGGGCTGGGCGTGGCGATGCCGCACGGCCCGGCGGAGCTCCTGGCGGCGGCGGACCTGGTGGCACCGCGGTTCGAGGAGGATGGCGCGGCGCAGGTCCTGGAGGCATACGTGATCGGCGCCGGCCCGGCCGCCTGACTGGCGCCGCGGTCTCGCCGGTTCGCGGAGGCTTCGGACAGGCGCGCAT
>CAZKXK010000181.1:1608-5062 GCA_964556585.1 uncultured Anaerolineaceae bacterium | reverse complement strand
GGCGCTGCGGAGGTCCGAGTAGCGGTCGTCGCGGGCGCTCCAGGCGGCCCGGATCAGGGCCTCCATGCCCGCATCGTCGGTACCCGACCGGAGCGGCGCCCGCAGGTCCGTCCCGTGCGCCGCGAAGAGACAGGTGAACAGCTCGCCCTCGGCCGAGAGTCGCGCCCGGGTGCAGGCGCCGCAGAACGGCGCGGTCACCGACGCGATCACGCCGATCTCGCCCCCACCGTCGCGGTAGCGGAAGCGATTCGCGACCTCGCCCGGGTAGTTCGGTTGCAGCGCCTCGAGCGGGAAGGCCGCATCGACGAGCGCGATGATCTCCGCGCCCGGCACGACGTCGTCCAGCCGCCAGCCGTTTGCCGTCCCGACGTCCATGTACTCGATATAGCGCAGGATGAAGCCCGCGTCGCGCGCCCAGCGCGCCATCGGGACGATCGAGGCCTCGTTGACGCCGCGCCTGACCACCATGTTGATCTTGACCGGCGCCAGGCCGGCGGCGCGGGCGGCCGCGATCCCGTCGAGCACCCGGGCCAGGGGCATGTCGATGCCGCTCATGGCGCGGAAGACCGCGTCGTCGAGGGAGTCGAGGCTGACCGTGACCCGCTGCAGCCCGGCGTCGGCGAGCGGGGCGGCCAGCGTCCGGAGCACCGATCCGTTGGTGGTAAGCGTGAGATCTCGCACGCCCTCGATCACGGCCAGCTGGCGGACCAGGTCCGGCAGGTCCCGGCGCACCGTCGGCTCGCCCCCGGTGATCCGGAGCTTCTCCACGCCGAGACGGACGAAGATGCCGGCCAGCCGCGTGATCTCCTCGTAGCGCAGGATCTCCGATCGCGGCAGGAACGCGAAGTCGCGGCCGAAGATCTCCGCGGGCATGCAGTAGGTGCAGCGGAAGTTGCAGCGGTCGGTCACCGAGATCCGGAGGTCACGCGGAAGGCGGCCCAGCCGGTCGCGCGGCGGCCCGGTGGGGCCCTGCGGGCGCGGATCCGGAGTGATGCTCATGCTCCCGACATCGTAGCGGTCCCGTCGCGGGGCGGCCCGCGACGCCCCGCCCCGCGCCCGTAACCGGCCCGGGCCGGGGCGTTCGTGCACCGGTGCGGTGCCTGGCCGCACCGACCCGGACCCCGGGGGTACCACCGTCGGTGCCAGGTGGTACCACTAGTCAACTCCACCGCACCGCCCCCCGCCCCTAGCATCCGCATTGCGGTGACAAGAACCGCCCCGAGCACGTAACCACAGAGGGGACCGCGCAGCATGGCGACGACCGAATCGCGACCCGGCTTCCGGCTCCCATGGAGCGCGGATCGGGCTCCGTCAAACGACGGATTTGAAGATGAGACCCATGTCGCGCCCCAGGCCGTTGCCGACTCCGGGCCGGTGCCCGACGACGCCGTCGATGCGAGCGCGCCCACCGATGCCACCCATGTCGCAGAGGCCCAGGCCACCACGATGGACGACCAGCCCGCCGCAGCCCCCGCGCCCGCGCCGCCGACGACGTCCGCGGCCGCACCGGGTGGCGCACCCGGGCCCGGCCGGCGGCCCACCACGTTCCTCCTCGACATGACCCATGCGATGCAGGCCGCCGCCGAGCAGGCGCGAGCCGCCACCCTGGAGCAGTTCCGGGTCGACGGCGCCGCCTACGTCGAGCAGATCCAGGGACGCTCGGCTGCCGACACGGAGGCGCTCCGTCGCCGCGCGGAGGGCGACATCGCCAGCATCAAGGATTGGTCGAAGACCGAGATCGCCAGGATCCGGGAGGAGACCGAGACCCGCGTCAGCGGCCGGCGCGGCCAGCTCGACGACCAGCTATCCCGTCACGCGGCGCTGGTCGAGCGCGACGTCGCCCGGATCGAGGCCCAGATCGCCTCGTTCGAGGCGGAGATGGCGGCCTTCTTCGACGAGCTCCTCGCGGAGACGGACCTGACCGTCCTGGCCGCGCGCGCCCAGCAGATGCCCGAGGCGCCCGACTTCGACCAGCTGGACGAGACCGCGTTCACCGAGCTGATCAACGAGCCCGCGATGGGCGTCCCGGTCGCGCGGGCAGCCGCGGAGCCGGAGCCGATCGCCGCGCAGGCGGGGTTGAGCGGCGCCGCGATGGCGGACACCGCGGTCCCGGTGGCCGGCACCACGGCCGAGGCGCCGGCGGAAGCCGACGCAACCACGGTCTCGACCATTCCGCCGGCCGCCAACGAGCCGCTGAACCGCGAAGCCGCGATGGCGGCGATCCAGGCGGCCGCGGAGGCCGCTGCGGCCGCCGAGGCAGCCGAGACAGCGGGCGATACCTCCGCCGACACGATTCGCGGGAGCCGCGATACCGCGGCGGACGACCCGCGTCTCGCGATGCTGGGGCTCACGCCCGACTTCGAAGCGGCCGAAGCGGCCGCGGCGGAGGCGGCCGCGGCGGAGGTCTCGGAGATCCCCGAGTTCGACGAGGAGAATCTCGTCGCCCGGCTGGCTGGCCTGGTTCCCACCGCCACGCACGAGGCCCCGGCCGACCCGAGCACGGTCGCGGATGCGGCCACCACCCGGGTGATCGTGACGGGCCTCATCAGCGTGGCGAGCATCGCCAGCTTCAAGCGGCACCTCAGTCGCTATCCCGGCATGCGCCATGTCGGCGTCTCCTCCGGGCCGGACGGTGAGTTCCTGTTCCTGGTCCAGCATGACCCCGAGGTCTCGCTTCGCGACGTGATCCCGACCCTCCCCGGATTCCAGGCCAGGATCACGGGCGGCGACGACGGGGTCGTGACCGTGAGCGCGCGGGATCCCGAGGACTGAGCAGAATCCTCCCAGACACGAAGGGATCCAAAGCCGTGGCACGTCCCGCGATCGCGATCGCACTGCCCGACGACGAGCGCCAGCACGTCGTTGACGTGCTGCGCGAAGCCGACTTCGACCCGGTTGCGGTCCGGCGCCCGGCCGACCTCGAAGCGCTCCTGGCGAGCCGACATGACGTGGGCGTCGCGATCCTCGACGGCGAGAGCGACTTCGACGAGTCGCTGGAGTACTACGAGCTCCTCCACGTGCCGGGGCGCGACATCCCGTCCCTGATGATCGTGTCGCCGCGGACGCTCGATCGGCTCGCCGGCGCGGCGGGGCGCGCCGGGGCACACGACGAGTACTTCACCCGGCCCTACTCTCCGGAGGCGCTCCGCTGGCGGATCGAGGCGATGCTGATCCGCCAGATGACCGTCGATGACGGCAGCGGCGCGGTGATCCAGTCGGGCCCCCTGTCCGCCGACAGCTGGTCGCGGCGGGGCCAGATGCTGGGCATCTTCAACGCGAAGGGCGGCGTGGGCAAGACGACCATCGCCGTCAACCTCGCGGCCGCGCTCGTCGCGATGGGCCGCTCCGTCCTCCTGGTCGACGCGGACACCGTGACCGGCCATATCGCGAGCTCTCTCGGCCTGGAGCAGGTCCGGACGCTCGTCGATTCGCTCTCCGACACCAGCGAGGCCGG
>CAZKXK010000181.1:0-1508 GCA_964556585.1 uncultured Anaerolineaceae bacterium | reverse complement strand
CCGGACGTGCCGGCCCTCCGGGCGGCCGTCCAGCTGCGCGACGTCGCCGACGAGCTTGGCTTCCGGGCCAAGCTCGCGCTGGTCGTCAACCGCGCCAACAGCGGCGTCAGCATGGCGGACATGGAGAGCACCGTCGGCATGGCCGCGTTTGCGTCCATCCGCTCGGCGGGGATGCAGCTCGTGAAGGCCGCCAACGAGGGCCGCACCGTGATCGACCTCTTCCCCTCGGAGAAGGTATCGGGCGACTTCCGGGCCCTCGCCGAGCGCGTGGTCGGCGTTCCGCGGCCCAGGGAGGCCGGGCGCGCGTCGCTCCGCAGCCTGTTCGGGCGGAAGGAATCGGTGCGCGTGGGCTGAGGGCCCTGCCTGGGCGATCAGCTCGCCGGTGGAACCCGCTGGCTCTCGCGTGCGGACGCGAGGACGAACTCGTCGACCTGCTTCACGCCGCGCAGGTACGAGCGGTTGACGAGCACGACGTCGACCTCCCCGTCGCCGAGACGCGCGTCGGCGCCCAGCACGATGGCGTTCGTCACTGGGAAGAAGAGATCCGAGCTGCGATCCATCAACCGCTCGGGCTCGGATCCGGGATAGAGGAACACCGTGCCGGCCACCCGGTAGGGCGGAACCTCCAGGACCACGTCATACGGAACCTTGTGCACCCGCAGCGCCGCCTTCTCGGCGTCATCGAGCGCCGGCAGGGTTCGGTCACCGGCGAGCACGACGATCAGGTCGTACGGGTCCACCTTCTGGAGACCGGGCGCCGGCTGCAGGTCACCCAGCGCATCGAGCGGCGCCCAGGCCATGTCGCCGATCGGGATCGCCTCGCGTCGATTCAGGATGTCCAGCAACCGACCCTCGAGATCGATCGACCCGACCAGGCGCCAGTCCTCGGTCAGCCCATCGAAGGGCACGCCCGTCCGCGCGGCGTTCTGGCGGCCACCCGCGGCCAGTTCCGGAGTCGCCTCCACCGGCGCGGCCTTGGCCGGGTCCGCGCTCCCCCGCCGATGGAACCCGAACGGCACCGCTCAGTCCTCCGCCTGGCCGGAGCGCTCGCGGATCGCGTCCACCACGGCCGCGTCGGCGAGCGTGCTCGTGTCGCCCAGCGTCCGCCCATCGGCGATGTCCCGCAGCAGCCGGCGCATGATCTTCCCGGAACGCGTCTTGGGCAGATCGGGCGCGAACAGCAGGAACTTCGGGCGCGCGATCGGGCCGATCACGTAGGCGACGTGCTCCCGGAGCTGCACCGCGAGCGCGTCCGACGGGGCCTGGCCCGCCTTGAGGGTCACGAACGCGAAGATTGCCTGCCCCGTCAGCTCGTCCGTCTTGCCGACCACGGCCGCCTCGGCGACGGAGGGGTGGTCCACCAGCGCCGACTCGACCTCGATCGTCGAGAGCCGGTGGCCGGCGATGTTCATGACGTCGTCCACCCGGCCCAGGAGCCAGAAATACCCGTCCGCGTCGCGCTTGGCGCCGTCGCCGGCGAAGTACATCCCCGGGAATCGGCTCCAGTA
>CAZKXK010000180.1:0-5153 GCA_964556585.1 uncultured Anaerolineaceae bacterium | reverse complement strand
TGTGCGCCGGCCGATGCTACGTCCAGCTCGGGTCCTTGGCCGTCTTCGCCTCTTTGGTGCGCTCAGTGTCGATGAGTTGAAGCACTTTCTGCGGTGTCGCCTTGCCGGTGAACATGGACACGAAGTCCTGGCCCATCAGCATCCACTGCGGATTGACATAGTTGACGCCATCCTGCAGGACGGGGACAGAGGCTTCTTTGTAGGTGTCGAAGAACGCCTGCTGGCTGGCATCCCATTTCGCCTTGACGCCGGTGAACGGGAGAGTCTCGAAGTCGGGGGTGTTGTCGATCAACCACTGAAGGTTGTCGGGCTGCATCATGAAGTCGAGCCACTCCTTGGCCTCAGCCACATGCTGGCTCTTGGTGTCGATCATCCAGGTCGGGCCGGCCGGGTGGACGGGCTGGAGTTGGTTGTCAAGGATCGGATCCGGAAAGTAGCCGAAATCCGTCGCCTGGAAGGTGGGAAATGCCGAGGCAATCTGAGTCCCGCGAGAGATCTCGGACAGGGTCATCGCGTACTTGCCGCTGGCCATCTGCTTTGACGTATCCGCTTCTTTGGAGGACAGGGCGGACTTGCCGAAGTAGCCCTTCTGGTAGAGGTCGTTGAGCTGCGTGACCGCCGTCATGGCGTTCGCATCGGCCGCGAACGTCGTCTGGTTCGCGTTGAGCTTGGCGTACAGACCCGGCTCGAGCGCCTCCATCTGACCGCCAATCGAGGGGAACCAAAGGACGTGGTGCCAGCCGTCCGAAACTGGCTCGTAGATGGGCGTGATGCCATTCTGAAGGAGGGTGGCGCACACCGACTCGAAGTCGGCGAAGGTCGTCGGAACGCTGAGGTTGTATTTCGCGAAGATGGACTTGTTGTAGGACATGACCCAGTAGTTGGCACCGACCACGTCCCAGACCTCGGCGCCGTAGAGCTTGTTGTTCACGGTCGACTGTGCAGCGACAACTGGATCGAGGGTGCTGACCCAGGGCTCATTGCTCAGGTCGACGGCGTTGACCGGCGCGTTGTAGGTCAGCTGCATGTCCGAGACGCCGGCCTGGCCAAGGAAGAGGTCGACGCCCTGTCCGGACTGGAGCTTGGTCGTGAGGACGTTGAAGTACTGGTCGGACGGGATGATCTGGAAGTCGAGGTGGATGCCGGTCTGCGCCTCGAACTTGCCGGCGAGCACCTGCTCGGACGACTTGATCCAGTCCTGGCTGGCCAGGACCTCGAGGGTGACGTTCGACATGCTCGGCGCGACGCTCGGGTTTGCCGAGGGCGCCGCGGCCGAGGGTGCCGCGGCCGAGGGTGCCGCGGCCGAGGCTGCCGCCGACGGAGATGCAGCAGCCGTCGGCGCGCTCGAGGCTTGGGAGGAGCATCCGGCGACGAGCGCGCCGACGACCAGCGTGGAGAGTGCGGCTCTTGCGAGTCTGATCAATGGAACGTGCCGCCTTTCTATCGAGGGTGAGGGGACCCGCGGGCGGGCCGGTGTAGCCGACCACAGACTCAGCTGCTCGATAGGTCCACCTCCTCGAGACCGTCGGATACCACGCATCGGCGACTGGCCGAAATCATTGCCGGTATCATTACCGCTCCCGAATGGTACCGCGCCGGTCAATAGGTGAAGTGCCCCCACGGGCTCCGGCTCGCGCTCCAGCACTTCCGCGATCAGATAGTCGGCGACGGTGCGCTCGCTGCCCGAGAACTCGGCGACGAAACGCTCAGGGTCGGCGCGACCTGCCGGCGAGAGAGCCGCCAGCCGGAGCCCGGCCGCCCATCCCTCCGTGCGTGATAGGAGCGAGGCGCCAACGTCCTGGTGGCGGTGCCACTTGCCCTGGTCGCCCTGGTGCTGATCGTCTGGCTGGTCCCGGATGGTATCGATGAGAATGCGGGGCGCTGCCGATTCCATCGGTCAGCTCCTACCAGTCGCTCTCATCGTGGCGCTCGGCCTGCTCGAATACGCGGACTTGATGGCGCTCGTCTGCCACGTGCAGGTGATCGGCTAGGCGTCTGCCGGGCGCAGGCGCAGCCCAGCAGAGAGCAACCCAGCGGGGAATCGTCGATGTCGGTCCCTGACCGCGCAGCTCGTCATCGAGTGGCGCTCACATCGCCCGATCTGCTGGACGATCGCCGCGAACGCTCGTTGCGACTCACCTGGAGCACGGCAGCAGGCCTGTCGCGTCCTTCGCCTCGAGGATGCGCAGTGCCGCGTCGTCGACCCGGGCCGCGAAGGTCGGGTCGGCGGCCGCGCGCGCCTGAAGGGCAGCGACCATCGCCGCCGTCGCCGTGGCGGTCTTCGACACGATGAGGTCGCCCCCGGCCAGGAGAAAGTCGAGCGCACGCTGGCCGGGCGGCACGGACGCGACGGCCGCGGTCGCCCCGAGATCGTCGGACATGACCACGCCGCGGAACCCGAGATCTCCCCGCAGCAGGTCCCCGATGACCACCGGCGAGAACGCAGCCAGGTGCGCGGGGTCGATCCGCGTGTAGGTGGCGAGCTCGACCATGACGAACGGGACACCGGCGCTGACCGCCGCCCGGAACGACGAAAGGTACGGGTCGTTGGCCGTTGTGACGGTGTCGACCACGCCGGCCGCGACATCGGTGTTGCCGACGACGCGGCCGAGACCCGGGAAGTGCTTCGCGGTCGTCGCCACTCCGGCCGCGGACATGCCGGCGACGAATGCAGCCGCGTGGCTGCCCGCGGTGAGCGGATCGTGGCCATACTCGCGTCTGAGGACGCCGATCGGCTGGTTGGTTGCATCGGTGCCCGGCGGCACGACGTCGAAGACCGGGGCGAAGTCGAGGTTGACGCCGGCGGCCCGCAGCTCGCGCCCCCAGGCCAGCGCGTCAGCGGTCAGCGTTTTCGGGGATCGCTGGCCCTGGACGACCGCGGAGGGGATCACCGAGAAGCCGGGCCCATTGAGCGCCTGGATGAGGCCGCCCTCCTGGTTCGCGGCGACGAAGAAGCCCACGCCGGCCGTCGAGCTCGAGTTGACCTCTCCCTGGACCGCCTGCGCAACGGCCCGGACACCCGCGATCCCGATCGACGTCTGGGCCGTGAACCAGACCGAGCCGACGTGCTCGTCGCGGATCGCGCCGAGCTCGGCCGGTCCCAGCCGGTCGTCGGCGAGGCCGAGTAGGAAGAGCTGGCCGATACGCTGCTCTTCGGTCATCCCCGTCAAGACCAGCTGAGCGCAGGAGGGCACGCCAGTCGGCGTGGGCGACGGAGTCGGCGTGGGCGACGGAGTCGGCGTGGGCGACGGAGTCGGCGTGGGCGCCGGAGTGGCCGCCGGGGTAGCAATCGGGGTGGCCGCCGGGGTCGAAGCCGGCCGCGCGCTCGCGGACGGGGCGGCGGAACTCGCGGTCGGAGCTGCGGGTCCCGCGCAGGCGGCGACGAGGCTGGCCACCGCAACGAGCACTGCCAGCCGACGCTGGATGACCCGTCTGCCGCCAGGCCCACCATTCACGAGGGCATTCTGCGCTGACCCGGTCCCTGTCCTCCTGGCGCGCCCGGAGGGCGTCTCGAGCGCGCGGACGCTGAAGCGCGACAACCCCGCGGACGCCTTCAGTCGAACGTGCCGCGGAAGAATGTCTGGCGGTCGCGGATTCGGCCGATCCCGATGTACCGGCCGTCAACGTCCTCGATCACGCACTCGTAGGAACCGTACGGCGTCATCGCGGGCTCCCGGACGATGTGGCCACCCATCGATGCGACCTCGGCGCAGAGCTCGTCCACGCCTTCCACGGTCTCGGGGCTCAGGTAGACGTCGAAGCCTGCGCCGTGGCGAACGCGGTTCGGCTGGAGCTCCCCGCGCGTGGCCTGCACGAACACGATCTCGACGCTGTCACGGTAGGCGGCGGCGAACGCCTCCTCCGCGTCGTAATGCTCGACCACGCGGAAACCGAGGATGTCACGGTACCAGGCGGCCGTCGCTC
Source organism: uncultured Anaerolineaceae bacterium (assembly GCA_964556585.1). Taxonomy (GTDB): domain Bacteria; phylum Chloroflexota; class Limnocylindria; order Limnocylindrales; family CSP1-4; genus CTSoil-043. The sequence continues at coordinate 1,229 of CAZKXK010000180.1, read as the reverse complement.
GAGCATCAGGCGTGACGACGATCACGGCGGCGTTCGTCAGTCTGGTCATGCGCAATGATTGCTCCGGTCGCACGGATCGTGCGTGGGCTCCGGCCACGGTGCTCATTGGCCCAATCTACCCCGGTCACGCCGTGCGCATCCCAATCCGGCGGTGCAGGGCTGGCGGAACGGAGCAGCTCCGATGCCGGGCCAGGCTCCTTGGCCACGAAGGCGGACCACGTTCGCAGGGCCACCCGGCTTTCGCCCGCTACGATTGGCGGATCGTGATCGTGACGGGCGCGGGGGGCGCGATCCCGCCCACTCGCAGCCGCAGGAGGTTGACATGGCCGATGGCGGGTACCAGCGAACCTGCACACGGTGCCAGCGCACCTGGCTGGTCCCAACTGACATCGCGGAGGAACGGCCGAACCTGAAGGCAGCCGCGAGCCAGTACCTCTCGATGATCGGGGGCAAATACGCGGATCAGGTCGCGCTCCGCACCCACTACCAACAGCTCGCGGCAGCCGCGAAGTGCCCGCAGTGCGGTACGACGTCCTTCACCCAGGAGAAGGCCCCCGAGTCGCCGACCTCGCCCGAGCCGCCGTCCGCGGTGCCCCCGAGCGCTCCCCAGGGGTCACCGGCGCCGGATGGCCAGACCCTGATCTACGTCCTCAACCAGAAGCTGATCTCGCTGACGGGCGATCTCTGGATCGAGGACGGCCAGGGCAACCACGCCTTCGAGGTCGATGGCACGCTCCTCAGCCTGCGCGGCACGCATGTCCTCAAGGACCTCGGCGGCCAGGCGCTCTACGAGATCTCGAAGCCGCTCGCCCCGCATCTGCACAAGACGATCGACATCACAAAGGGCGGCCAGACGGCAGCGACCGTCCAGGAGGCGATCTTTCACCTGGGGGGCGACAAGTTCAAGATCACGCTCGCCGGCGGCCAGGAGTTGACGGTCCACGGCGACTGGATGAACCGCGAGTTCCAGGTCAAGGACCAGGCCGGCGGGATCGTCATCGATGCGTCCCGCGCCTGGTTCAGCATCCACGACGCGTATGGGATCCAGATCGCGCCAGGCTTCGAGGTGCCCCTCGGCCTGGCGATCGTCGTCGCCCTCGAGCGCGTCGAAGTCCAGGAGCAGGGTGACCAGTCACCGATCCAGAACCTGCTCGGAGGCATCGGGCTGTTCTGAGCGCTTCGGGATTGAGGCGTTACCACTGGGCAACGAGGACCGAGGCCGCGCCCAT
>CAZKXK010000179.1:3214-5163 GCA_964556585.1 uncultured Anaerolineaceae bacterium | reverse complement strand
AGGCGCTCCTGGACGATCTCCATGTGGAGCAGGCCCAGGAACCCGCAGCGGAAGCCGAAGCCAAGCGCAATCGAGCTCTCCGCCTCGAACGTGAAGCTCGCGTCGTTGAGGTGCAGCTTCTCCATCGCGTCGCGGAGCAACGGGTAGTCCTCGCCCGAGATCGGGTAGATCCCCGCGAAGACGAGGCTCTTGGCGGGCAGGTAGCCGGGCAGTGGCGCGGACGCCGGCGTTGCGGCATCGGTGACCGTGTCACCCACCTGCGCGTCCCGGACGCTCTTGAGCCCGGTGGCGATGTAGCCGACCTCGCCCGCGGATAGCTCCCGGACCGGGACGAGCTGCGGGCGGAAGACGCCCAGCTCGAGGATCTCCGCTTCCGCGCCAGAGCCCATCAGCCGGATGCGCGCGTGCTCGCGGATCGTCCCTTCGGCCAGGCGGACGTAGGTCACCACGCCCTTGTACTGGTCGTAGTGGGAGTCGAACACGAGCCCCCGAAGTGGCGCGCGTGGGTTCCCCTTCGGGGGCGGGACGCGGGCGACGATCGCCTCGAGGATCTCCATGATCCCCGTCCCCTCCTTTGCGGACGCCAGGAGCACCTCCTCGCGGGGGATCGCCAGGACGTTCTCCAGCTCATCCATCACCACGTCGGGCTGAGCGGACGGCAGGTCGATCTTGTTGATGACCGGCACGATCACGAGACCGGCCCGGAGCGCCAGGTGGACGTTGGCGAGCGTCTGCGCCTCGATCCCCTGGGAGGCGTCGATGACGAGGACAGCGCCCTCGCACGCCTGGAGGCTGTGGCTCACCTCGTAGGAGAAGTCGACGTGGCCCGGCGTGTCGATCAGGTTGAGGCCGTAGACGAGGCCGTCGGCGGCCGGGTACTCGAGCCGGACCGCGCGCGCCTTGATCGTGATGCCCTTCTCGCGCTCCAGGTCCATCGAGTCGAGGACCTGGCTGGTCATCTGTCGCGGATCGATGGTGTGGGTCTGCTCCAGGAGCCGGTCGGCGAGCGTCGACTTGCCGTGGTCGATATGCGCGATGATGGAGAAGTTGCGCAGGCGCGCTTGGGGGATCGACATCGGGAGGCGAGTGTAGCCGACCCCGTGGGCCGCGCGAACGGGACGCCGTGGAGCCCTCCGGGCGTCGCCGCTGGCCGCTCGCCTGCGCGTCTGGTACCATTCGCGGTCGCGCCGTCGCGGTGTCCTCTCCCGCTGCGCGGCACGTGAATCCCAGGACAATCCTTTCCCACCAGAGGAACGAACGCCAGTGGCTCACTCGCCCCGCGGCTGGACCGGCACACGGACGCCGTCCGGCTTGAAGCGGGTCCGTCAGGCCGAACGTCGCGAGGCGATCAACGCCCCCCGACGGACGAAGGCCAAGACCCTCGTCACGAAGACCCTCAGGATCGCGACCGGTCAGGTCGAAGGTGACGCGACCGTCGCCCTCGCCGAGGCCATGAGCGCGCTCGACAAGGCGGCCAAGGTCGGTGCGCTCCACCCGAACACCGCCGCACGGCGCAAGTCGCGCCTGGCCCGGAAGGTCGCTGCGGCCATCAGCGGCGCGACCGTCCAGACGGCCGCGAAGATCACCAAGACCACCGGCACGGCGGCCGCGGCCAAGGCGGCCAAGGCCCGCATCGCGGCCGGCAAGGCCGAGAAGGCGAAGGGCGCCCAGACGGCGGCTGGAAAGGCCAAGGCCGCGATCGCGCGGGCCGGCCGGACCGACGTCGAGATGACGAAGGCGGCGCCGGCGGCGCCGGTCGCGGCTCCCCGGGCCCGCCCACGCGTGACGTCGAAGGCCGCTTCGGCTGCCGACACGACGCCGGCGACCACGGCCGCGGCCAAGGCCACCGCCAAGCCGAAGGCTGCCGCGAAGGTGGCACCCAAGGCAAAGGCCGCGACCTCGGACGCAGTCGCCGCCAAGGCCAAGGCACCCGCCAAGGCCAAGGCACC
>CAZKXK010000179.1:0-3114 GCA_964556585.1 uncultured Anaerolineaceae bacterium | reverse complement strand
CCGCCAAGGCCAAGGCACCCGCCAAGGCCAAGGCACCGGTCAAGGCCAAGGCACCCGCCAAGGCCAAGGCACCCGCCAAGGCCAAGCCGGAGCCGAAGAAGAAGGCCGAGTAGCGTCCCGGCGCCGGTCCCGCCGGCGCCGTCCTCCCGCATCCAGGTTCGACCCCGGGCCCGCCGCCCGGGGTCGAACGTTTCCGGGACGCGGTGGTTGCGGCGCGCGCGTTGCGGCCCGCGCCCGGGTGCCGCTCCGACCAATACACTCGCGCGATGCCCCTGGCCGCGACCGCGCTCGTCCTGGTTGCCGCGCTCCTGCACGCGACATGGAATGCGGCCGTCAAGGGGTCCGGCGACCCGCTCCGTGCGACTGCGCGCGCAGTGTGGCTGGGCACAGCGGCCGCGACGCCCTTCGCGGCGGCGTTCTGGCTTGCGCAGGGCCGGCCCGGGCTGGGCGGCAGCGCATGGCCGATCGCGGCGACGTCGGCCGCCTTCGAGGTCGCCTACTGGGTGAGCCTTGGGGTGGCGTATCGGGGCGGCGACCTGTCGACCGTCTACCCGGTAGCAAGGGGGTCGGCAGCGCTCCTGGGAGCGCTGCTCGGGCTCGGGGTCCTGGGAGAGCGGCTCTCCGCGCCACAGCTCGCGGGCGTCGCGTTCCTCCTCGCGGGCACGCTCGCCGCGGCCATCCCGGGGGCCGCCCGGCGTTCCCTGCGACCTGCGCTGGTGATCGGCGGCCTGGTCGCGGCATACACGTTCCTCGACCGGCTTGGAGCCCGGACAGGGCCCGCCTGGCTCTACGGCTGGCTGATCTTCGCCGGCGGGAGCGCCATGCTGGCCGCCGCACTCCGCATCGCGCCGAGGATCGTCGGTCCCGGGCCGGCCCCCGGGACCGCGCGCGATCCTGGCTGGTGGCGGCCGCTCGGATCGGGGCTCTTCATGATCGCTGGCTATACGCTGGTCCTCACGGCCCTCGCGATCGCGCCCCTGGCCGGCGTTGCGCCGCTCCGCGAGTCGGCGACCGTGCTGGCGGCAGGCTGGGGAGTCCTGCGCCTGGGCGAGCGGGAGGGCGCCGCCTGGCGCCTGGCGGGGGCTGCGTGCATCGCGGCCGGGGCGATCCTGCTGGCGGTCGGCGGCTGAAGGGCGTGATCGGGCCCGTGGCGGCCGGCGTGATCGGACCCGAGGCGGGCGGCGGCCCATGGCCGGGCGGCATCGCCGGACCTGCGCGGCTCAGGCGGAGGGAGCGCCAGCCGCGGCCGAGGGACGTTGCGTCTTCGGTCGCGCGAAGCCGTACATCGCGGCCCCGAACACGCCGCCGACGAGACACAGGAGCGTCACGGTCCCCGTCGTTCCGAGCTGCTCGCGCCAGTAGAACGCGGTGAACGACGCGACGTCCGTGACGCCGGCCTTCTCGAACTGGGCGGCCTTTCCATCCTCGGCGAGGTACCGCTGGTAGACGCAGTCCGCGCCCGACACGCACCCGGCGATCGGCCCACCCTGGCTGGCATCGCGATAGCCGTCGTCGGCAAAGAAGAAGATCGCCTTGGTGCCCACGAAGAGCGCGGCGAGCGTGACGGTCGTGAGCAGCGCGGCGTAGAGCCCGTTGAGCAGGATGCGCCGCCAGGGACCGGCTCGCCGGTCGGACCTGGCGTTCGCGTAGTAGCCGATCAGGACACCGGCGAGCGGGGACAGCAGCCAGAAGACGGGCTCGATGGGGATCACCAGCAGGAAGCTGACGGCGATCGTCATGGCCATGCCCACGCCGACCCACCCGGCGAAGATGGCGCCCGGGTCCACGAAGCGGCCCAGGAAGCGGCTCACGGGGTCGCCCTTCGGGCGCCGCCCGGGAGGTCCTCGCCCGGGGAATGCGCGGCCCCGGCCGGCATGCCGGCCGGGGCCAGGAGGAGCGCCAACGTCACGCGCGAACCGGCGGCGCACCTGCCAGTGCGTACCGGCCGAGGTAGACGGAGCCGTCGCCGAGCTCCTCCTCGATCCGGAGCAGCCGGTTGTACTTGGCGACGCGCTCGGAGCGCGACGGAGCGCCGGTCTTGATCTGGCCGGTGCCCATTGCCACGACGAAGTCGGCGATCGAGGTGTCCTCGGTCTCGCCGGAGCGGTGGCTGACCTGGCAGGTCCAGCCGGCACGGCGGGCCATCTCGATGGCGGCCATCGTCTCGGTGATCGTCCCGATCTGGTTCAGCTTGATCAGGATCGAGTTCATCGCCTTCTCTTCGATGGCGCGGGCGATGATGGTCGGGTTGGTGACGACGATGTCATCACCCATCAGCTGAACTTTGCTCCCGAGTCGAGCGGTCAGCTGCTTCCAGCCGGCCCAGTCATCCTCGGCAAGCCCGTCTTCCAGGGAGATGATCGGGTACTTCGCGATCCAGCGCTCCCACAGGTCGATCAGCTCGCCCGAGTCGAGGATGCGTCCTTCTCGAGCCAGGTCGTAGCGGCCCACGACGTCGCCGGTGCCGGTCCCCTCGACGAGGATGGAGCTCGTGGCCGGGTCCAGGGCGATCGCAACGTCCTCGCCTGGCCGGTAGCCGGCCTTCTCGATCGCCTTGAGGATCACCTCGACGGCCGCCTCGTTCGAGGGGAGCGACGGGGCAAAGCCTCCCTCGTCACCCTGGCCCACCGAGAAACCCCCGTCGTGGAGGATGGTGCGGAGGGCGTGAAAGACTTCGGAGCCTGCCCGGAAGGCCTCGGCGAACGTCGGCCGCCCGATCGGCGCGATCATGAACTCCTGGAAGTCCGTGGAGTTCACGGCGTGCTTGCCGCCGTTGAGGATGTTGAAGAACGGGACGGGGACGATGCGGGCCCCGGCGCCGCCGAGGTAGCGGTAGAGCGGCAGGTCGTGGGCGGCTGCTGCCGCGTGCGCACAGGCGAGGCTCACCCCGAGGATGGCGTTGGCCCCGAGGTTCGCCTTGTTCGGAGTCCCGTCGAGCTCGATCAGCGCGGCGTCGATGCCAGGCTGATCGGCGGCGTCGGCACCCAGCAAGGCCGGGGCGATCGTCTCGCGCACGTTCGCGACGGCCTTGAGGACGCCCTTGCCGCCGAAGCGCGACTTGTCGCCGTCGCGCAGCTCGACCGCCTCGTGGATGCCCGTCGACGCACCCGAAGG
>CAZKXK010000178.1:0-5171 GCA_964556585.1 uncultured Anaerolineaceae bacterium | reverse complement strand
CTCGGACATGTCGACCGCCTCGACGCGCATGCCGAGGTACTTCTCGAAGAACGGCTGGTCCACGATGGAGCCGGCGATGCCCATGGACACGCCGCCCAGGCTCAGGTAGGACTTGCCGCGCAGGATCGCGGCCGCCATGCCGGCCCGGGCGAAGCGCAGGATCTTGGCCTGCACGTCGGCGGGGATCGTGCCGTCGCCCGCGTCCTGCACGTCGCGGCCGTAGATGCCGAACGCCGGCAGGCCCTTCTGGGTGTGCGCGGCGAGGACGGCCGCGAGGTAGACCGCGCCAGGCCGCTCGGTGCCGTTGAAGCCCCAGACTGCCTTGGGTGTCAGGGGGTCCATGTCCATAGTTTCGGAGCCGTAGCACCAGCAGGGCGTGATCGTGACCGAGACGCCCACTCCCTCCTTGCGGAACAGCTCGGCGACCTTGGCGGCCTCGTACACGCCGCCGATGTTGTGCTCGGGGACGACGACCTCGACCGGGGTGCCGTCCGGGTAGCGCAGGTTCGCCCGAAGCAGGTCGGCCGTGCGTATGGCCATCGCCCGCGTCTGCTCCTCGAGCGACTCACGGACGCCGTGCTGGCGACCGTCGACCGCCGGGCGGATCCCGATCCGGGGCCAGTCGCCGACGAACCGGCCGGAGGTGTTGATGGCAGTCATCCCGCTCCTCTCTCGTGGGCTGACGCGCTCCGCGGGGACGGGCGGGCGCCGGGGAATCCCGGATGGTTACTCCGACAACACGACGCCGATCGTCAGCAGGAGGTTCGCATAGATGCGCTGTTCTCCGGTTGCGATCGCGAGCGCGACATCGGGGCCGTGGGACAGATCGTAGAACGCGAACCGCTCCACCGTCTGGAGCGGCGTGCCAGGGAGCAACTCGCGGAACTCGGCGAAGATCGCCGGCTCGTCGCCATCCGCGGGAACCATGACGTGGGCGGCTTCCACCTGGATCGCACCGACCAGGGTCTCGAGGACATCCGTCACTGTGACCTTGCCGGGCGCGAGGTTCAGGTATACGCGGTGAGCCGCCGGGTTGGTCCGAGTGAGCAGCGGGTAGTTCCCGTCCGCGATCAGGACCTGGGCCCCATGACCCGCCTGGCCCAACGCCTCGAGGATCTGGGGGTGGAGCAAGCCGGTCTTGAGCATCAGGATCCTCCTCGAGTCGGGGCGTCTACGTTCGGTCGCGATCGTCGGGACGCGAGCTCCCTATCGCTGTCGTCGATCCGAACGACGTCAAGTGTCCGCGGACCGTGAACCACCCTCGACACGTCCGAGCTCGATGTCGCTGGTCGCCGAGGGTCCGCTGATCCAGGTCAGAGGCCGGCGCGGATCGCTGTGTATGGCGTCCTGGTCTGCGTCAGGGAGGTCATGTGCGTCTCCGCCTGCAACCCGGTCAGCGGAAGCTACCGCCGAGTCTCGCAGATGTTTCGATTGGTTACAAGTAGTTGCTTGACATTCCGGCTGACCACGCCATCTGTGGCTCGGCGGGGAGGCGGACGGCACCGCACGGATCGCCGACGACCGATGAGGCGGGCGCCCGGTTGGGGAATTCGCGGTTGTCCTCCAATCCGTCGGCATCCGAGTGATGTTGGCGGCCCTCAAAGCCCGAACGTCAACACCGCTCCCGACGCGCGAAGATGTGCAAGGCTGGCCTCGGCACGTCGCGTCTGACTTGACGTCCATGAACAGGAAGGAAGCTCACGATGGCCCGTTATCGCGTCCTCAGCTGGCGCGACGTCCCGACCCAGGTGGAGGCGACCGATGCGAGCGGGGTCCGGGTCAAGCGGCCGATGGCCCGCTGGTTCATGCAGGAGATCAGCCGGATCACGATGCGAGAAGGCCTCGAGGGCACCGACACCTACCTCGCCGAGTTCGAGTGGTCGGACGAGGTGGAGCGCGACGGAACGGCCGAAGAGGTCGCCGATGCCGTCGTCGTCGAACAGGCCGCGCGCCTCGGGCGCGCAACGAACGGGCACCGCCTGACCGAAGGGCATGTCGATGGGGAAGGCGCCCCACGCTGAACGGGCCCGTTTCACGCAGGGACGACCGTGGCTCTGCGGCATCGAACCACCCGCGAGGCGTCTCCAGGCTCGCGGTCGTCTGCCTCCGGGCCACCGAGACTCAGCCTGGTTCCGATGCGGCGGCCCGCCCAGCCCCCACGGCCGTCGACGGCGGCGGTAGCATCGCTGACATGTTCGATCATCCCGCCGCCTGATGCGCCTTTACGCCATTGCGTGCGATGTCGTCGCGCGCCCCGTCTATCTCTGCGCGGCGCGCTCGCCGCACGTGGTCGACATCCGCATGTTCGAGCGCGGCCTCCACAACAATCCGAGCGACCTCCGGACGCGGCTCCAGGAGGCGATCGACGGAGCGCCCGCCACCGCCGAGGCGATCGTGCTGGCGTACGGCCTGTGCGGCGGGGCCACCGCGGGGATCGAGGCGCGTGCCAAGCCAGTGATCCTGCCGCGGGCCCACGACTGCATCACGCTCTTCCTCGGGGCTCGCGAGCGGTACCAGGAAGAGATGCGGAAGCCCGCGACCTACTGGTACGTGGCCGACCAGCTCGAGCGCAACGACGGGTACAGAGCCGGCATCGGCGGGCTCGCTATCGGCTCGGACACGGAAGCGCAGGTCGAGGAGATCCGCGCGGAGTACGTCGCCAAGTATGGAGAGGACAACGCCGACTACCTCATGGAGGTCCTGGGGGGCTGGCGGGAGCACTACGGTCGCGCCGCCTTCGTCTCGATGGGCGTCGGCGACGAGGAGGCATCAATCGCCGCCGCGCGCGCCGAGGCCGACCGGCGTGGCTGGGCGTTCGAGCAGATCGAGGGCAGCATGGTGCTGTTGCGCCGGCTGCTCCGCGGCGACTGGAACGAGGACATGCTGATCCTCCAGCCGGGTGAGCGGCTGGCGATGAGCTACGACGACGGCATCGTGAAGGCGGTTCCCGGCGAGGGTTGATCGGTCGGCGGCTTTCGGCGGTCCCGGGCCGAGCCCAGACAGCGGCTTCGAGACATCAGCTCCGTCAAGGCGCGACGAGGTCGGCGAACAGGAAGCCGTCGCGCTCGACGATGACCCCGGGGATCACGGACACCGGACGGGCGAACATGGGCCCGTCAGCCACGAAGGTGTGGAACTCCCCGTTCTCGCCGCACGGGTCGACGCCGGCCGGGAGCTCCGCGACCAGATCGCGATCGAATCTCCGACCCGCGAAGGAGCGATCCAGGCATGAGGGGTCGACGCAGACGAGGCGAGCGTCGAGCCCGGCCGCGATCATCTCGTGAGCGAGGGCTGTCGTGTCGCGGCCCCACAGCGGGAACACGCCCGTGAACCCGACCCGGGCCAGCTGGGCTTCTCGGTAGGCGCGGATGTCGGCGAGGAAGAGATCCCCGAAGACCACGTGCGTGACGCCGCGTGCGGCCGCGGATGTCAGGGTGTCCGCCATCGCCTGCTCGTACACCTCGTTCGGGCAGGGGTACGGGATCTCGACCCGGGTGAGCGGCAGGCCGATCGAAGCTGCCTGCGCCTCGAGCAGGACCTCGCGGACGCCGTGCATCGACACCCGCTCGAACGTCCGCGTGACCGTCGTGATGAGGCCCACGACCTCGAGGTCGCCGGCCCGCCGCACTTCGTGCAGCGCGTAGGCCGCATCCTTCCCGCTGCTCCACGCGACGAGCGCGCGCGGCCGGTCGCCGGCCCGCACCGCTGATGGCGTGAGCAGGTCCGTCGTGGGCCGTGTCGCGGCGGTCTGTTCCGTGCTCACTCCGCGACCTCCGGCTCATCGTGCGGCGGCACTCGTCGCGCTTCTCCTGGGCGCTCGAGGTCGAGACGCATCAGCCAGCGCGGCAGACGGTCGGCGTGGCTCGCGGTCTCGATGACGCGCCGGAAGCCGGCCGCCTCGAACATGCCGGTGAAGCCCGTGTACGAGAAGGTCGCGTCGCGGCGCGTGCCTCCAGGATCGGTCGGGTAGGCCTCCAGGCCGACCGCGCCGTGCGCGTCCGCGTACTCGATCGCCCCGGCCAGGAGTGCCTTCGCGACCCCGCGCCGACGGTACCCGGGCCGAACATCGAAGCAGACGATCGACCAGACAGGCTGGCCGTCAATGGCCGGGATGGTTCGGCTCCGCTCGAGCCGTCGCATCGCGCTGCGCGGGCCAAAGCCGCACCACCCGACGGGCAGGTCGCCAAGGTAGGCGACGATGCCGGGGACGGGATCCGCGGCGCACTGGTCGCGCAGCGCCGCGCGGTGCGAAGCCGAGGTGGACCGGCCGTACTCGGCTGCCGTCAGGCGCCACCACTGGCACCAGCACGACCGGTTGATCACCGGTCCGACGTCGTCGAAGCGCTCGATCGTCGCCGGTCGAACAACGATCGGGCCATCGGGCAAGGCGGGCGTGGCGCTCGGCTTCATCACCGGACCAGTCTGGCGCATGGACATCCATTTGGACACGACGCGTCCATCGTGGTCCTCCCGAGGGGGGAGGCCCGGTGCTCCGGGACGATCGTCGTGGCCGGCGACGCGATCAGCGGGTGGCGTGGCTCCGTGACCGCCAGCGACGATGTCGGCCGGGGTGACGTGTCGCCACGCAGGCGTTCGCGGAGTACCCTCGAGAGTCGCCGGCACCGTCACCCGGAGCCCGTTGGTGCGGACGCCCCGGATCGCGCAGAACTTGGCGAGAGCACGGCAAGATGGATCGCTCGACCAACCTCCGAGGAGACACTGATGGCCAAGAATCAGACGCACAAGACCGATGTTGACGACGTTGTCGACGACGTTCCGGATCGGGCCGACATAAGCGCGCTCGCCGATACCCTCGTTGACCGCGGCCGCGCGGTCCTCGATCAGTTCCCGGCCGTGGCAGACAGCGCCCGCGATGTGCTCGCGGGCGCCCAGGATCAGGTCAACGGATTGTCCGACATGGGCATCATTGCGGCGTCCGGGTTCGCGCTTGGCGTCAGCAGCGGGTTGCTGTTGGCGGGGGCGCCACGGGCGATCCTCATCCTCTCGATGATCCCGGTCGCGCTCACCCTGCGGTCGGCGTTCGCACGCGGGATGCGACCGGCGCGCCTCCTCAACTGATTGCGGGCCTCGACCAAGACCCGGCGACATCGTCGCGACGCCGGCCTCGGCTAGTGTCCTGATGCGCAATAGTCTTGATGCTTGAATCGGGG
>CAZKXK010000177.1:0-5192 GCA_964556585.1 uncultured Anaerolineaceae bacterium | reverse complement strand
GAGGAAGCGCACAGCAGCATCGAGAAGGCCTGCATGACGCTGGGCCTGGGCCGGAGCGCCTGCCGGCGGATCGCGACGGACGATGCCTTCGCCATGCGAACCGATGCGCTCGAGGCGGCGCTGACGGCCGACCGCGCCGCCGGCCGGACGCCCATCGCGATCGTCGCCACGATCGGGACCACGTCGTCCACGGCGGTTGATCCCGTCCCGCGGATCGCGGAGATCGCCGCCCGGGACGGCCTCTGGCTCCACGTAGACGCGGCGTACGGCGGCGCGGCCGCGCTGGTCCCGGAGCGGCGCGGGCTGTTCGCCGGCTGGGAGCGCGCCGACTCGATCGTGGTGAACCCCCACAAGTGGTTCTTCACGCCGCTCGACGCGTCACTCCTCCTGAGCCGGCGCATGCCGTCGCTGCGCGCCGCATTCAGCCTGGTGCCGGAGTACCTGCGGACGCTGGATCAGGCGGGGCGGGTCGTCGACTTCAACGAGTACCAACCCCAGCTGGGACGCCGAATGCGGGCGCTCAAGCTGTGGTTCCTGGTCCGCTACTTCGGCGTTGACGGCCTCCGGCGGCGCGTGGATGCGCATTGCCGGCTAGCGGAGCAGCTGGCGGCCGACGTCGACGCGGACCCCGACTTCGAGCGCCTGGCGCCCGTGCACTTCTCCACGGTCTGCCTCCGCTGGCGCCCGGCGCACCTCGCCAGCCGTGAGGACGAGCCGGACGTCCGGGCGCGGCTCGATGCGGCGAACGAGCGGCTCATGGCGGCGGTGAACGCGACGGGCGAGATCTTCCTGTCGCACACGCGGCTCCGCGACCGATTCACGATCCGCGTGGCGATCGGCAACCTCCGGACCGAGCCACGCCACGTTGCGCGGGCCTGGGAGCTGCTCCGGGCGGAGGCAGCGAGCCTGGAGGCCTGATCGGCGGCGTGCGGTTCAGCCGGGGACGCCGAGCGCGGGGAACGCCAGGCCGTAGTCGAACGCGTAGGTGGTCGTGCCGGTCGGGTCCACGCGGCGGGCGGCCAGGATGCGGCCGCTCTTCGGGTCCAGGCTGACCCGGACGCTGACCTTGCCCCCGAGGAAGACCGACGTGCCCGCGTAGGTCCAGGTCCAGGTACCGTCGGATGCCACGCCCACGGATTCGGTGATCGCGGCGTCCGTCGGGCTCGACGCGTTCCACGAATCGGCCGGCTCGCCGATCTTGCGGAAGCTGCTCACCAGCGCGCCCGCGCCACAGACCCAGCTGCCGGGCACGCGGGCGAACCCCGACTGGCCGTCGAACGCGGCGCCGCCCAGGCAGACGAACCCGACCTGACCGTTGGCCAGCGTGGCCGAGGCGGTCGGCTGGTATCGCAGCACGCCCGGGTTCGGACCGGAGATGGTCACCTGGAGGTGCCCGGCCGCGGTCAGGCCGCGCGTCACGGTCGCCCAGAACGACTTCACGGTCGGCGCGGCGGCGGTCGCATGGGCCGTCGCCGCGGGGCGAGGCGAGCGAGACGGGGAGGGGAGCGCGCTGGCGGGCGCCTCGGAGGCCACCGCGGCCGGGCTCGCCGTGACGGCCGGCCCGAAGCCGGTGGGCGCGGCGCTGGGGCTCCCCCCGCAGGCGGCGACGACGAGTGCCGCCAGGACGAGGAAGTCTCCAACACGGGATGTCAGGCGGGGATGGTCGGCAGACATGGCAGGGGCGGAGGGCTGCAGCACGCGTCGATCCTAGCCTGTTTGCGGGGCCGGCTCTGCCGTGAATGGACGCAGATCGTGCGGGTCCGCCCCGCGAGAGTGCGTACGCGCTCTATAGACTATCGGCACACAGACGGGTCCGACCTGGTCGGGAGCCATGTCGCCCAGCGGACGTCCGGCCCAGGACGGCCGTTGAACCCGCGGTCCGCGCCGTGCCCGCCCAGGCACGCACGAGGAGGGACATCAACCGTGGAAGTCCGTCGATCCCTTCGCCCGAGCAGGCCGCTCGCAGCGCTCGTCGCGGCGCTCATGGTGGCTGCCTGCGGTGGCTCGTCCGCGGCGACGCCCGGATCGGGTGCCCCTGCGTCTGGTGCCCCGGCAGCGAGCTCAGGTGCCGCCGGATCCGCGGCCGCCGGGTCGCCGGCGGCGTCGCTGGCCATCGCGCCGCTGGTGAACGGCATCAGTGATCCCAGCTCGCTCGTGCCCCCGATCCTCGAGCAGGGCGACGTGCCGGCCGCCGAGCCGGCAACGCCCGCGGTCAAGGGAAGCCTGACGCTTGCCACCAGCGCCTCGCTGGCGAGCCAGACGATCGGCGCGGGCGGCGGCTCGATCAAGATCGCGAAGGGCGGCGACCCGCTCGACGGGCTGACGATCGCGGTTCCAGCCGGGACGTACAGCGCGGACGTGGCGTTCACGGTCTCGGAGCGGGCGATCTCGGGCTCGTCGTTCGGGGCGGGGATCACGCCGATCAGCCCGCTGATCAGCATCGACAATGGCGGGGTGGTGGCCGGCGGGGATCCCGTCCTGCTGACCATTCCCGCCACGGTTCCCGCCGGAGCCACGGTGGTCGGGCTGTACTACCACGGCGACGGCGGCATGCTCGACCCGCTGCCGGTCACCTCGTCGGACGCCGGCTCGGTGACGCTCGCGGCGGCCCACTTCTCGGACATCTTCCTGGCGCTCCTCGACAAGGCCGCGATTCCGGCCACGGTGGACTCCGGCTTCCGCCCCGGCGTGGACGATTGGCAGTTCACGAACTACGGCTCCTACGTGGCCCCGGGCGGCCATTGCGAGGGCCAGGTCGACAGCGAGATCTGGTACTACGTGAACCAGCGCCTGGGTGCCGGGGCCTCGCCGCTGTATGGGCTGTACGACGACAACGGGGGCGACAAGACGCCGACCCTCTGGCAGGACGACTCGGACGGGTACCGGCTCGCCTCGGTGGTCCAGGCCGGCCCCCACACGAATCCGGCGGCCTGGAAGAGCTACAGCGATCTTGACAGCTCCGGCACCTTGACCTACAACCTCCTGCGGCTGGGGATCGGGCTGACCGGCGAGCCGCAGGAGCTCGCGATCTGGGACGCCGCGGAAGGTCACGGCCATGCCATCGCCGTCTACCGGGTGACGCCGACCCGGGTGTACGTCGCCGACCCGAACTACCCGGGGCGCCTGCGCACGATCGCCTACGACGCGGCGACCGGGGTGCTGGGGCCGTACAGCTCGGGCGACAGCGCCGGGTCCATCGCCACCGGCGGGGCCGTCAGCTACACCCACTTCGCCTTCATCCCGGTCGAAGCGGCCAAGTCCGCCGCCACCATCGCCGCCGACTGGGCGGCGTTCGAGAACAGCACGATCGGGAACACGACCTTCCCCGCGTACAGCCTCGAGGTCTGGACCGGCCAGGACGCGGACGGCAATGACATCTGGAAACCGTTCGAGAAGGAGTACACCACCTCGGACGCCACGCTGCGGGTTCGCCTTGTCGTCCCAGCCGGCGGCCAGGGCGACCTGCTGATCTTCCGGAGTGCCAGCAAGCTGTCCGCCTGGGGGACCGAGCTGACCGTGGACCTCAAGGACGGGCTCAACGACCTGGGCTTCTACGAGATGGGCGTCGTCAACGGCTCCTGGCGCTATGTCGACTTCCTCCGGATCCCGGTGACCATGGGCCCGATGGACATCAACGGCTCGTGGAGCGGCAGCCTGACCTTCACGGAGATCAACATGGACGCGGCCGCCGAGAAGAAGGCCTCCGACGAGGGGTGCGACCTCGCGATCCTCGAAGCGTTGCGCGGCAAGGAGCTGCCGATGACCCTGGACCTCGTCGCTGACAAGGAGGGCAAGGGGAAGGGCACGTTCGTGATCGACGCGTCGTCGCTCGACACGGGCAGCGACAACGGTTCGAGCACGACGTCCGAACCGACCACGCTGCCGCTCGTGTATGAGCAGGGGCTGATCACCTTCGACTTCGGCGACCAATGCAGCGGGGGCACCTGCACGATGACCGGCACCCCGGCCGTGGACAATGGAGAGGACACGATCACGGGCGCCATGAGCTTCGAGGGGTCCGGCTACTCGGCCAAGGCCGAGTGGACCGTCACGCGCGACAAGTAGGGAAGCGCGCGTGCACCCCGTGCTCGTTGACGTCGTGGTCGGCGGCGCGTCGTTCACCCTTCGGTCGTACCTCGCGTTCCTGGTGCTCGCCGCCCTCGTCGCGATCGGCCTCGCCGGCCGCGTCCTCGTCGGGATGGGCGTCGGCCGGCGATCGGCGACCGCCGGCCTGGCGGCGGCCGTGCTGGCCGGCCTTGTCGGGGCACGGCTCCTGGCGGTCATCCTCGCGCCGTCGCGGTACGTGGCCGATCCGGCCAGCGCGTTCGTCCTGGCGCCGAGCGAGTTCGCCCTGTACGGCGGCCTCGCCGGATCGGGGGCGGTCGTCCTGTGGCTTGCTCGCCGCTGGCACCTGGGCGTGGCTCGGCTGGCCGACGGGCTGGTGCTGCCCATCGCGGTGGGTCTCGTGCTCCTGCGGATCGGCTGCTTCCTTAACGGCTGCTGCGGGGGGATCGCGACCAGCCTCCCGTGGGGCGTCGTGTTCCCGCCCGGCAGCGAGGCGTGGGGCCAGCAGGTCATCGGCGGGATTGGGGGAGCCCTGTTCGGCCGGGTCAGCCCGGTCCATCCAACCCAGCTCTACGAGGCGATCGCCGCAATCGTCCTGGCGACGGTCGCGCTCCGCCTGGGGCGGCGTGGCGCGCCGGACGGGGTATCGGCCCTGTTCTTCGCCACCGGCTTCCTGGCCTTCCGGGCCTTCAACCAGACCCTCCGCGCGCCGTCGCTGGACCAGCTCCTCCCGGGGCCGCTGCTCGTCGAGGCGTATACGCTGGGAGCGCTCGCGTGCGGCGTGCTGTTGCTGGGCCGCGTGGCGTCGCGACGGCAGGAGTCGCCGCTGGGAGTTGGGCTTCCCTGAGGCGGTGGAGTGGGTGGGGCGGGCCGAAAGGGCGCATCATCCACTCCATGCAGGCGCTGCTCGCGACCCTCGGCCTTCTGGGCATCATCGGGTTGGCCCTGGTCCTGCTCGCCCGCGGATGGGTTCGCTCGTCGCGACTGGGGGGATACGGGGTGGCCCACGGGCCGGAAGGGCACCCGCGCGCGACGGGCGTCCCGGAGGAGGATGACGACGTCCGCTGGCACTGGGGAGGTGAGAAGCCGGAGCGCTGAGCCTGCGCCGGCCGTCGCGGTCCTCCCGG
>CAZKXK010000176.1:0-5200 GCA_964556585.1 uncultured Anaerolineaceae bacterium | reverse complement strand
GATCGGTCACAGGATCCCCCATCGTTCCCAGACCTCCCTGAGTCGAGCACCGGCGAGCAGGTCCGAGAGGACGGATCTCTCGGCGCTCGCGCGTGCGAGGGCCCGAGCGAGCACGTCGGGTTCGGCGGCTGCCGGCACGACCACGATGCCGTCGGCGTCCGCCAGCACGAGGTCGCCCTCGGCGACCACGACGCCGGCGCAGCGGACCGGCTGTCCGATCGCGACGACCTGCATCCGGGCCCGGAAGTCGATCGGCCGCATCCCGGCCGAGAAGACGGGGAATCCCAGCGCACGGACCTTCAGGCTGTCGCGGACGGGACCGTCGCACACGGCGCCGACTGCGCCCCGGCCGAGGGCGGCCGCGGAGAACAGCTCTCCCCAATAAGCGGTGCGGTCGTCGGGGCCAGTGGCGATGATCGCGACCGACCCGGTCGCAAGGCCGTCGATGAACTCCATCGCCCGTGCGTAGGGATCCGGGCCGGCGAACTCGGCGGGCGCAAACTGGACCGTGTGGGCCCGCCCGACCACGCGCGACCCGGGCTCCAGGGCCGTCAACCCGCGCGCCAGGACCTGGGCGCGCAGCCCGACGGCGTCGAGCGAGTCGGACAGGATCGGCGACGTGAGCAGCGTTACGAGGTCCGGCGAGATGTCCTCCACGCACAGCGGGAGTTGAGCATTCGTTTGTTCAACCATGCCGGCAGTGTAACGCATCGGAAATCGGGCGCAAACGGGCACGCGTTTGTTCTGCCATGGACTGATGAAATGCGATGGTCGAGTGGATGTTTATCGATAACACCTTGACATGGGCAGACCAGATTTGTACTCTGCGGAAGTCTCGGCAACCGCCCTGCGCCCATGCCGGCCGGCGGCAGAGGCCGAGTGAGATGGGAGGAGAGTCGATGAGTTCACGTCTTCCATGGGGCCGCTGGGGTCGCGTGTTGGCGACAGGGTGCGTAGGCCTCCTTGTGGTGGCCGCGTGCAGTTCGTCGTCGGGCACCCCGGCACCCAGCGCTGCGGCCGGGAGTCCGGCAGCAGGATCCGCGGCCCCGAGCGCGGCGGCCAACGTCTACACGGACCCCAACGCCACGGATTCCGGCGGCGCGATCACGGTCTGGGTCGACGCCCCGCGCGTCCCGGCGGCCGACGCCTTCAAGAAGGCGCATCCCGAGATCCCGATCACCGTCAACACGATCCAGGGCAACGTCGGCAGCACGGACCTGCAGCAGCAGTTCGTGCTGTTCAACCAGGCGGGCAGCGGCTGGCCGGACGCCATCTTCTTCCCCTCCAACGACGACATCGCCTGGGCGACCAGCTCGAAGATCAACTACGCGCGTGACCTGAGCACGCTCCTCCCGGACTTCCTGAAGGGCTACTCGGCCGCGGCCAACGCCCCGTGCAACATCGACAACCAGGTCCGCTGCCTCCGCAATGACGAGGCACAAGACGTCTTCTGGTACAACGCCACGCTGTTCAAGCAGTGGGGCTACACGCCGCCCACTACGTGGGAGGACTACGCGACGCTGGGCGTCAAGATCGCGACCGAGCATCCCGGCTACATCTCGGGCTTCCTCGGCGACGCCTACGCTCCCGACCGATACCTGTGGGCTAGTGGCTGTCCGACCAACGACCGCCTGTCGGAGACCAGCGTCCACATCAACCTTTCCGATCCGAACTGCACGCGCGTCAAGGACGTGATCGATCAGATGATCGCCGGCAAGGCGCTCAGCTCGGTCGGCATCTTCGATCCCAACGCCGCGCAGGTCGGCCCGAAGCTCGCCATGAGCCCAGGCGCCGTGTGGTGGGGCAACTACTTGTTCCGCGACACCTGGAAGATCCCGGCCGGCCAGATGACGGCTACCAACCCGCTCAAGTGGTCGTCCGACTCGCAGACCTACACCGGCGACGAGGGCGGCGGCCTGTGGGGCGTCTCCAGCCATATCAAGGGCAAGGAGCTCGCCAACGCCCTGATCTTCGCCCAGTTCGTCGCAGGCGATCCCGCCTGGCAGGTCGAGCTGTCCACGGGCATGCCCGCGTATGGCCCGGTCCAGCAGGCCTGGCTCGACAAGCAGGCATCCGCCGCGTACTTCCAGGACACCACTGCCTCCGGCGCAGCCTTCAAGGCCGCCGGCGACATGGTCCGCGGCAACCACTACTACATGCTCTACAACACCGGCGGCATCTGGAGCAAGACCGTTACGCCGGTCCTCACGAACGGTGGCAACCTGAGCGCCGCCTGGAGTGCGTTCAGCTCGGAGTTGCTGAACGAGGCCCAGACGTTCGGCTACACGGTGCAGGCGACGGGCAACTGACGTCCTCTGCGCACCACGATCGCGGAGAGGAGGCGGCCCCGTCGGGGCCGCCTCCCCCGCGCTATCAGGGGCCGGAAGTGGCGGGCCCCAACCCCCATACTGAGGCCGGGCCCTGACCCGGTCGAACCCTGACGGAGCACAGATGGCAGGCGGGGACGAAGTCGTGGATGGGAGCTTCGAACGCGAGTTGGCGACGCCCCGGTACGCCGGCGCGTCGCGAGGGCGCCTGCATCGGGGCGAAAGCCTCGGCGCGGCAATCCTGGTGGGGCCGTACCTGGTCCTGCTGCTGGTCGCCGGCATCGTGCCAACGGTCTACGCCGTGGTCCAGAGCCTCCAGTCGGATTCCGGCACGGGGTTCGCCGGCTTTGCCAACTTCTCCCTGATCATCGGCGACTTCCGGTTCTTCACGACCTTCGGGAACATCCTGGTCACGCTCGTGGTGTGGATTCCGATCATGATGATCGGGGTCGTCGGGCTGGCGCTGCTGGTGCACTCGAGCCCGGGCAAGCTCGGCTCGTCCATGCGGATCGTCTACTACATCCCGGGGGCGATGGCCGGCACTGCGAACTTCATGCTCTGGCTGTTCCTGCTCAACCCCGGCCAGAGCCCGCTCGACTTCCTGTGGCACGGCTTCGCCTACACCAACCTCAACCAGGTTGCCCAGCCGAGCCACTTGGCGATGATCCTGGCTGCGATGCTGTTCTTCCAAGGCGCCGGGACGTGGCTGGTCATCGTCAACGGCGGCCTGAATGGCATCTCGGAGGAAGTCCTCGAGGCCGGGATCGTCGACGGCGCGGGCCCGGTCGCGCTCGCCTGGCGCGTCAAGCTCCCGATCATCAAGCCGTGGCTGGGCTACATGCTCCTGCTCAACATCGCCTACGGGTTCCAGATGTTCGTCGAGCCGCAGGTGATGAGCCAGGCGACCCACGGGCTCATCTCGCCGCAGTGGTCGCCCAACCAGCTGAGCTACACCTATGCCTACCAGATCATGAACATCCACGCGGCGGCAGCGATGTCCGTTCTGCTGCTTCTGATCTCGCTCGGCTTGGGCCTGCTGATCGTCAGCCGCAGCGGTCTGTTCGCGGCGCAGGACTAGGGAGAGGAGATCATGGCGCAGTCTGCCGCCACCCGGCCGTCCCCCTCGTCCCGCCGCTGGACCCGCGCCCGCGCCGGCCGCGTCGGCCTGCTGCTGGTCGCCGGGGCCCTGTTCGCGATCCCGATGGCCACGTTCCTGGGGATGGGCTTCCGATCGCACGATGGCACCGGCCAAGTGGCCGGGGGCATCTTCTCTCTGTGGGGCCTGTCGATCGGAAACGCCCTTGCCAACTGGGACACGGTGTTGCGCTTCAACGGCAGCATCTTCACCACGTGGGTCACCAACTCGCTGATCGTCGCTGGTGGTGGGGCCCTGCTTGCGGTCCTGACCGCGATCCCGACCGGCTACGCTCTGGCCAAGCTGCGGTTCCGGGGGCGGCGCGCCATCCGGTTCGTCACCTTGCTCACCATGGTGATGCCGAACACCGTGCTGGTCATCCCGCTGTTCCTCGAGGTCAGCGCTGTCGGCGCGGTCAACCAGTTCTGGCCGATCATCGTGATCATGGGGTTCTACCCGTTCGGCGTATACCTCGCCTACATCCACTTCATGACAGCGCTGCCGAGGGAGCTGATCGAGGCGGCCCGCATCGACGGCCTGTCCGAGATCGGCGTGTTCGCGCGGATCGCCGTGCCGGTGTCCAAGCAGGCCGTAGCGCTGGTGGTCTTCTTCAGCTTCGTGGCCAACTGGACGAACTACTTCCTGCCGCTCGTCCTGCTGCCGATCGACAAGAAGTTCACGGTCTCGCTCGGGCTGCAGCAGCTCGTCGGCTCGAGCCCGCTGTACGACCCGACCAAGTCGGCGGGCCTGGACGTGAAGCTCTACGCACCCGAGCTCGCCCTGGCGACGACGGTGTCGATCATCCCGGTCCTGGTGGTGTTCTTCCTGGCCCAGCGCTACCTGATGCGCGGCCAGGTGATGGGGGCGGTGAAGGGATGATCAACGAGGTTTCGGCGGGGGCGCCGGCGTCGGAGGCCCCCGCTCTCGGCAAGGAGAGCGCGGGCGCGCGCCGCTTCGGCAGCGTCATCCACCTGCGTCCCGAGCGGGCCGAGGAGTACCTCCAGCTCCACGGCGCGGTGTGGCCGGACGTCCTCGCCACGATCGAGGCATGCAACATCCGCAACTACTCCATCTACCTGCACGGCGATCTGCTGTTCAGCTACTTCGAGTACGTGGGTTCGGACTACGCGACCGATATGGCGCGGATGGCCGCCGATCCCGCGACGCAGCGCTGGTGGGACATCTGCATGCCGTGCCAGCGGCAGACCGAGGATGCCGTGCCCGGGGAATGGTGGACGCCGATCCCCGAGATCTTCCATTGCGACTGATCCCCGGAGCCCGGGCGGGCCGGACGCGTCCCGGCCGGGTCTGACATGGCTGGACGGGCCCGCCGGCCGCGTCGACCCGTGGCCTCGCGGGACCTCTGCAGCGGTCTGGCGAGCCGTCTCGTGGCCCGGTAGATTCGTGCCATGGGCCATGCATCGTCGAACCGCCTGCCCGTCGTGGTCGGTCGCCCAGGCGGGCACCGGCTCCGGACGCCGGTCGGCGCCGGCTCATCCCCGGCGGTCGCGACCCGCGGCCTGAGCTGGAGCGCGTCCCGGGCCGAGGGATCCCGATGATCACGGCACACGGCGCGGGGCGACGGCGGCCATCGCGCGTGACGCTCCGCGACGTGGCCCGGCTGGCCGGCGTCTCGATCTCCGTCGTCTCCCGCGAGCTCAATGCCGACCCGGTCCTGCGCGCGCGGGGCGACACGCGCCAGCGCATCGCTGTCCGTATCATCCCGCACGTCACGCGC
>CAZKXK010000175.1:0-5205 GCA_964556585.1 uncultured Anaerolineaceae bacterium | reverse complement strand
CGAGCGACCGCGCCTCCTCGACCACCTCGTCGAACGGCCGGCTCCGCTCCGGTCCCCGGCTGAACGGCACGATGCAGTACGTGCACGTCTTGTCGCAGCCGTAGATGATCGGGAGCCACGCGGCAACCGCCGACTCACGGCGCACGGAGCCCGACGCGACGGCGTCGGCGCGCGACCCGGCCAGGTGATCGGCGGCCGAAACGGCAACGCCCTTGACCAGCGTGGTCGCGGCGGTGCGCGGCGCTGCGGGCGTCGTCGGCATCGCGGTCGTCGTCGGCGTCGCGGCCGTCGTCGGCGTCGCGGCCGGTCCGGTCCCGGGCGGTGCAGGGATCGCGGCAGGAAGGCCGACCGGACCCTGGACGGACGCCAGGCCGAGCCGCTCCACGAGCTCCGGCTCCTCGTCGGGCCGCAGGAACAGGTCCACCGCCGGGAACCTGCGGCGCAGACCGGCCCGGTCGCGCTCGCGCACGGCGCAACCGGTCAGGACCACGCGCAGGGCCGGGTTGGCGGCCTTGAGCGCGGCGAGCGCGCCCTGCCGGCCCACGACCTTCGCCTCGGCCGCCTCGCGGATGGCGCACGTGTTGATGACCACGAGATCCGCCGCCTCGATCCCCGCGGCCTCTGCGCAGCCGCTCGCGAGGAGCCGGCCGGCCATCTCCTCCGAATCGCTCCGGTTCATCTGGCACCCCAGCGTCCAGATCCAGAAGCGCGGAAGCGCCTGGTCCTCAGGCCGGAACTCGGCGACCCGGGAATCCGTCGCCGCGGCCGCCGGTCGCGGCCCGCCGGGCGGCACCCCGGGCGGGACGAGATCCAGGACGGGAAGCTCGCGGGCCGTCACGGGGCGATCCCGGCGGCGAGGGCCGCCATGACCTCGGTCGCGATCTGCGGGGGCACCCACGTCTCGGCGATCGCCTCCGCGTACGTCTCGCCGTCGCCGTGGTAGTCGGTCCCTCCCGATGGAAGCAGTCCGAGGTCCTCGGCGACCGCCCCCACCGCGGACACGGTGGCCGCGTCGAAGCTGCGGTGGTGGACCTCGATGCCCGCCAGCCCGGCGTCCATCAGCTCGAGCAGGAGCACGCGGCGCGACGGTGCGGCGGAGAAGTGCGCGAGCACCGGGAGCCCACCCGCGTCCCGGATCGCGTGGATGGCGGGGATGGGGCCCAGCCCTTCGCGCGGGGCATAGCCGGGACCGCCCCGGCCCACGAAACGCGCGAACGCGTCCTGGACGCTGGTCGCGAACCCGGCCGCGACCAGCGCGCGCGCGAGCGTCGGGCGCCCCAGGGCGTCGCCGTCCTCCAGGTCCAGGCCGGCCAGCTGCGCATCCACCCCCAGCCCGGCAGCGCGAAGTCGCAGCCGCATCCGATCGAAACGCCGGCGCCGCTCCCCGCGCTGCCCTGAGAGCACCGCCTCGAATGCCTCGTCGGCGGGGTCCACGCCCAGGCCCACGATGTGGAGCTCCCCGTCGGGCAGGTCCAGATGGCGGGCCACCGCGTTGATCTCCACGCCGGCAAGCACCCGCAGGCCGGCCGGCCGCGGGACCGCGCCGGGCGCCACCAGCTCGCGATAGCCGGCCAGCGTGTCGTGGTCGGTGACCGCCAGCGTTCGGATTCCGGCAGCGGCCGCCGCCGCGACCAGGTCCGCGGGCGCCAGCAGGCCGTCCGAGCGGCAGGTGTGGACGTGCAGGTCGACCACGCTGGGTTCCGGCGGGACCAGCCTACCGGACTCCGGTGCGCGACGGCCGCGGCTCATCAGTCCGCCTCGACGATCCGCCGGACCCGCTCCACGACGAGCGCCCGCCCGGTGGCCGGGTCCACGTCGATGAGCAGCGCGTTGAGGACCACCGGCCAGCCCCCGACCTCGAACCGGGTGGGAAGCCCGTTGATGAACCGCGGCAGGACGGTGGCCGGGGCAAAGCCGATCACGCTGTCGAGGGGACCGGTCATCCCGAGGTCGCTCTGGTAGGCGGTTCCGCGCGGCAGGATCCGCTCGTCCGCGGTCGGCACGTGGGTGTGGGTCCCCACGACCGCGCTCACCCGCCCATCGAGGTGGATGCCGAAGGCGTTCTTCTCGCTCGTCACCTCGCAATGAAAGTCGACGAGCCGGACCGGCGGGAGCGCGTCCGCCCCCTCGTCGAGGAGCCGATCGGCGTCCGTGAACGGGTTCTCGATCGGGATCATGTAGGTGCGGCCCTGGAAGTTCATGACGGCGATGTCGGTTCCGTCCGCGGCGACGTAGGCGCCCCAGCCACGACCCGGCACGCCCTCGGTCCCGTAGTTGTGCGGCCGCAGGATCCGCTCGTCCCGGTCGAGGGCCGGCAGGATCTCCTTCTTGTCCCAGATGTGGTTGCCGGAGGTGATGACATCCACGCCGGACCGGTAGAGCGATTCGGCGGTGGACGTGGTGAGGCCCATCCCTCCGGCCAGGTTCTCGCCGTTGGCGGTGACGAAGTCCACGCGGTGGAGATCCCGGAGGCCGGGGAGCTCCCGCTCGACGGCCTCGCGGCCCGGCCGGCCGATCACGTCGCCGATCATCAGGATCCGGCAGGGGCGGCGCGCCCGCGAGTCGGTCACGCCTATTTCGCGTATTCGACGGAGCGGGTTTCGCGGATCACGGTCACCTTGATCTGGCCCGGGTAGGTGAGCGATTCCTCGATCTTCTTGACGATGTCGCGGGCGAGGCGGGCTGCCGAGAGGTCGTCGATCTCCTCGGGCCGGACCAGGATTCGCACCTCCCGGCCGGCCTGGACCGCGAACGACCGGTCGACGCCCGCGAAGCTCCCGGCGATCGCCTGCAGGTCCTCGAGGCGCTTGAGGTAGAGCTCCACGGACTCGCCCCGGGCGCCCGGTCGCGACGCGCTGATGGCATCCGCCGCCTGCACGATCGGCGCCTCCAGGCAGGCGTACTCCACCTCCTGGTGATGGGCGGCGATCGAGTTCACCACCTTGAAGGAGAGGTTGTGGCGCTGGGCGACCTGGGCGCCGATCGCAGCATGGGGGCCTTCCACCTCGTGGTCGACCGCCTTGCCGATGTCGTGGAGAAGGCCGCCCGTCTTG
The DNA here is from genome assembly GCA_964556585.1 of uncultured Anaerolineaceae bacterium. GTDB lineage: Bacteria > Chloroflexota > Limnocylindria > Limnocylindrales > CSP1-4 > CTSoil-043. The sequence goes on along the minus strand of CAZKXK010000175.1, from coordinate 2,152 downwards.
GCGGCGAGCACGTCCGCGCCGAGCTCGGCGGCCATGACCGCGGCCAGCCGGCTGGTCTCCACGACGTGGTTCAGCACGTTCTGGCCGTAGCTGGTCCGGTACTTGAGGCGGCCGAGCAGGTGGGTGATCTCCGACGGCAGGCCCGGCACGCCCGCGTCGTAGGCGGCCGCGTCACCGGCCTGGCGAATCACGAGGTCCACCTCGGCGCGCGCCTTGGCGACGACCTCCTCGATGCGCCCCGGGTGGATGCGGCCGTCGGCCATGAGCTTGGTGAGCGCGATCCGGGCAACCTCGCGCCGCACCGGGTCGAAGCCCGACAGGATCACCGTCTCCGGCGTGTCGTCGATGATCAGGTCCACGCCCGTGGCCTGCTCGAGGGCGCGGATGTTGCGACCCTCGCGCCCGATGATGCGCCCCTTCATCTCGTCCGAGGGGAGGTGCACGACGGAGACCGTGTGCTCCGCCGTGTGATCGGCGGCCACCCGCTGGATCGCGGTGACGATCACCTCGCGGGCCCGGTCCTGGGCCTCGTCGCGGGCCTGCCGCTCGATGGAACGGGCGAGTCGGACCGCGTCGTTCTCCGCGTCGGCGCGAACCGTGTCGAGGATGACCGCCTTCGCGTCTGCCGCGCTCATCCCGCTGACGCGCTCGAGCGCCGCCACCTGCTCCGCGCGGGCGGCGCCGAGCTCCTCGCGGACGCGGTCGAGGTCGCGTTCCTTGTCCAGCAGCTTGCGATCGCGCTGCTCGAGCATGTCGGTGCGCTGGTCCAGCTGCTCGTCGCGGGTCAGGAGCCTGCGCTCCAGGGCGCTGAGCTCGGCGCGTTTCGAGCGCGCCTCCTCCTCCGCCTCGCGCTGGAAGCGCAGCTTCTCATCCTTGGCCTCGAGGATCAGGTCCTTCTGCTGGGTGCGCGCCTCGGCCAGGATGCGGCCGGCCTTCTCCTGGGCCCCCCGGACCGCCTGCGACGCGACGACCCCGCGCGCGATGAATCCGACAGCAAGCCCGGCGACGATGGCCACCAGAAGGGCCACCGCCGCGACGACGGGGTTGTCCATGTGCTCTCGCCTCCCGACCGGCCGTGTGCGTGGCCGGCGAGTGAATGCGCGGGAACGGCGATACGTCGGGACCGGGGCGCCTGCAGGAACCGTGCGCGGGCCGGGCGTCGGCGTGGGCTCGCCGCGATGGATGATTCGGAACGTGATCGAGGATACGTGACAACCGGCGCCGCACCCGCGGCGCCGTACGATGGTGCGCGTAGCCTACGGCCGGCGGGCAGGGGGGTCAAACGTGCCTGTCGGACGTGCCCCTGCCGGGCGGTTTCGGGGCCCGGCCGGCTCAGGGATCGGGGAGCTGGTCCGCCTCGTCGTCCATCGGCGCGGTCCGGGCCGCCTGGAGCCAGGCGGCCGATGCCTGGCCGGCCGTCCCGGGATCGAAGCCGGCGCGGGCCAGCATCGCGTAGGCTCGCGCGCGGCGCTTCCGCAGGTCGGGCTCCCGCATCAGGCCGGCGCCCTTCCTGGCCAGGAGCCGGGCCGCGGCCGCCGCATCCGATGCCCCGGAGGCGGCACGCTCGCCGTCAGCGGGCACCAGCCGGGGATCGCCCGGGTCGTCCCCGGAGGCGACCGCCTCGCGGGCGGCCAGCGCGCCTTCGATGTCCGCGGTGGCAACCCCCATCCGGCGCAGCTCGTCACGCAGCGCGCGAACGCCTCGCGGGCGCGCCCGGTCCCGCGACTCCACCCAGGTCCGCGCGAACCCCGCGTCGTCCAGGAAGCCCAGCTCCGTCAGCCGCAGGAGCGCGGCCTCCACGAGGTCCGCGCGGTACCCCGCCTCGCGGAGCCGGTGCCGGACCTCGTCCGTGGAGCGGGGCCGGGCCTCGAGGAAGCGGGCGGCCGCCGTGAGCACCTCCGCGGGGTCCTCGATCGCGGCGCGGCGCGCCATGCGCTCCGCCCGGGGTTCGCGCACGCGAGCGCCGCCCCTCCGCTCGCCCGCTACTCGGCCTCGGAGATCCCCTCGACCGGGATCGAGGCGCTCGCCATGCCGGCGCGGATCCGCGCCTCGATGTCGGCCCCGGTGACCGGGTTGTCGCGCAGGAAGCCCTTGGCGGCCTCGCGGCCCTGGCCCAGGCGGGTGTCCCCGAAGGTGAACCAGGCGCCGGTCT